>NZ_JALCZB010000072.1:0-23291 GCF_022690745.1 Anaeromyxobacter sp. SG64
GCGCCCGGCGTGCCCGGCGTGCCCGGCCCCGCGGCGGAGGGCCCCGGCCCCCGCGGCGGCGCGCTCGGCGCCGGCCACCCCGCCCCGCCGGTGTTCTCCGTCCCGGCCTTCGTCCTCGTCCTCACCGGCCTGTTCGGCGCGGCCGCCGTCGCGCCCCTCGCCCACGCGTTCTTCGGAGACCGCCTCGCGCTCCCGGGCGCGCTCGCGATCGGCCTCGCCGCGCTCACGGGTGCGCTCGCCGGCGCCGCGCTCGGCGGGGCCGGCGCCTGGGTCGGCCGGCGGATCGCCTTCTACGAGCTCTCGGCCGCGTTCCTGCTCTGGGCGCTCGGGGTGGCGGTGCTGGTCGCCTTCCTGCCCGGGGTGCGCGAGAGCTCCGCGGCGCTCCAGGCGCTCGAGGCGCAGGGGAAGCTCGTGCTCGTGCTCGGGCTCCTCGGCGTGGGCCTCCTCGCGGCGACCGCCGTGTTCATCGGCTCGACGCTGGCGTACCTGGCGGTCGGCACCGGGCGCCTCGACGCGTCGTTCTCGTACGAGCTCTTCGTGGCGCGCAGCCACCTGCGGCTCAGCCCGCGCACGCTCGCCGCGCTCTTCGCCCTCGTCGTCACCGGGCTCGTGCCCGGCATCGTGCTCGGGCTCGTCTGGTCCCTCCTGCGCGACGCGAAGGAGCGGCGCGCCTACCGGCGCGGCGAGCTCTTCGTGCGCCCGCGCATGCCGGCGACGCTCCTCATGACGCTCATCTCGATCGGCGGGGTGGCCATCGGGGTGTGGGCGCTCACGGTCGTGCTCTCGGTGATGAGCGGCTTCGAGGCCGACCTCAAGAGCAAGATCCTCGGCCAGAACGCGCACGGCATGCTGCTCACGTACGGCCAGAACGAGCTCACCGACTGGCGGACGACGCGCGAGCGCGTGCTCCACGTGCCGGGCGTCGTGGGCGCGACGCCCATCCTCTACAACGAGGTGATGCTCTCGGCCGGCCAGAACCTCACCGGCGCCATCGTGAAGGGCATCGACGTCGGCTCGGTGGGCACCGTGACCGAGCTGCCGAAGTCGATCGAGGAGGGGAAGCTCGGCTGGCTCGAGAAGCCGGAGCTCATCCCGCCGCCCGGCAAGTCCGAGTCCCCCGACGAGCAGCGCGCCCCGCCCCGCGCCGGGAAGACCCTGCCCGGCATCGTCGTGGGACGCGAGCTCGCGCGGGCGCTCCGGGTGTTCGTCGGCGACCAGGTGAACGTCGTCTCGCCGTTCGGCGATCTCGGCCCGGCCGGCCCGCAGCCGAAGAGCCGCCCGTTCCGCGTGGCGGCCATCTTCCACAGCGGGATGTTCGAGTACGACTCCAAGTTCGCCTACGTCGACCTCGCCGAGGGCCAGAGGTTCTTCGGCACCGGCGACGCGGTCACCGCGTTCGAGCTGAAGGTCCGCGAGCCGGACGCGGCGCGGGCGGTGATGGGCCGGGTGGTGTTCGAGCTCGGCGGCTGGCCCTTCCGCGCGCGCGACTGGACCGAGCTCAACCGCAGCCTCTTCTCGGCGCTGCAGACCGAGAAGGTCGTGATGGCGGTGATCCTCGGCTTCATCGTGCTCGTCGCGACGTTCACCATCGTCGCGACGCTCGTCATGCTCGTCCTCGAGAAGCGCAAGGAGATCGGCGTCCTCAAGTCGATGGGCGCCGGGGTGCCGAGCGTGATGAAGATCTTCATGGCCGAGGGCGTCACCATCGGCGCGGTGGGCACCGCCTTCGGCCTGCTGCTCGGCTACGGGAGCTGCCTGCTCATCGACAAGGTCGGCATCCCGCTCGACCCCGAGGTCTATTACATCTCGAACCTGCCCGTGGTGATCGATCCCTCGCAGTTCGCGCTCGTCGCCTTCGCCGCGCTCGCGCTGTCGTACCTCGCGACGCTCTACCCGGCGACGAAGGCCGCCCGCCTGAACCCGGTGGACGGGCTCCGGAGCGAGTGATGACCTCCCCGTTCGTGCGGATCCAGGGGCTCACCAAGACCTACCTGATGGGCGACCGGCGGCTCGAGGTGCTGCGCGGCATCGACCTCGAGATCGGGTCCGGCGAGCTCGTCGCGCTCACCGGGCCCTCCGGCGCCGGGAAGAGCACGTTCCTCCACCTCCTCGGCACCCTCGACGTGCCGACCGGCGGGCGGATCCTCTTCGACGGCGCGGATCCCTTCGAGCGCGGGGAGGAGGCCCTCGCCGCGTTCCGCAACGAGACCGTCGGCTTCGTGTTCCAGAGCCACCACCTGCTGCCCGAGTTCACCGCCCTCGAGAACGCGATGATGCCGGCCCTCATCCGCCGCGTGCCGCGGGCGGAGGCGCGGCGGCGGGCGGCGGAGATGCTCGCCCTGGTCGGCCTCGCCGAGCGGGTGGATCACCACCCCGGGGAGCTGTCCGGCGGCGAGCAGCAACGGGTCGCCCTGGCGCGCGCGCTGTGCCTCCGGCCGCGGCTCCTGCTCGCGGACGAGCCGACCGGCAACCTCGATCCGGCGACGGCCGAGGGCATCCACACCCTGCTCGCGGATCTCAACGCGCGGATGGGGATCACCGCGGTGGTCGTCACGCACAACGAGCGGCTCGCCGCGGCGCTGCCGCGCCGGCTTCGCCTGGAGCGGGGGCGGCTCGCGTGAGCGCTCCGGCGGGCGGCTCCCGGGGGCCGCGTCGGCGGCCGGAAGGAAGACGTTTGAGCTTTTCGGGGCATCGGTTTAGATTCCGCGGCTCCGTGAAGCGCCTGACCGATCCCACGGCCGCGCTCGCCGCGCTGCTCATCGCCGCCGGTGCCGCCCTCGTTCCTGTCCGGGCCGTGGCCCAGGCCGCGTCTCCTTCGACGGAGGTGAGGGCGGGCGAGGTGCTCGCCGACGTCCGCGTCGAGGGGAACCGGCGCGTCGAGGTCGACGCGATCCGCGCCGCCATCACCCAGCGCAAGGGTCAGCCCTACGATCCGCGCGGCGTCCAGAAGGACATCCGGGCGGTGATGAAGCTCGGGTTCTTCTCCGACGTCGTCGTCGAGCTGCAGGGGCCGGCCGGCGCGCCCGTCCTCGTCTACCGCGTCACGGAGCGGCCCACCGTCCACGAGGCGCGCATCGAGGGCAACCACGCGCTCTCGAAGGACGATCTCAAGGACACCGTCGAGCTGAAGCCGTTCGCGATCCTCGATCTCGTCGCCGTCCGGAAGGACGTGAAGAAGATCAAGGAGAAGTACGCGGAGAAGGGCTACTACCTCGCGGAGGTCACCTACCGGCTCGACGAGCGGCCCGACAACCAGGTCGACGTCGTCTACGTCATCGACGAGCGCGCGAAGGTCCAGGTGAAGGAGGTGCGGTTCATCGGGAACGCGCACGTCCCGGACGCGGATCTCCTCGGGGTGATGCAGACGCGGCCCGGCGGCTACCTCTCCTTCCTGAGCTCGCTCGGCACGTACCGCGAGGAGGCCTTCCAGCACGACCTCCAGGGCATCCAGGCCGTCTACCTCGACCGCGGCTACGTGAACGTGAAGGTCGGGAACCCGTCGGTCGCGCTCTCGCCCGACAAGCGGTTCCTGCACATCACCATCCCGGTCGAGGAGGGCGAGCAGTACCGGATCGGCAAGATCGCCTTCACCGGCCAGCTCCTAGACCGCGAGCCCCTCCTGCGCCGCATCGTGCGCGCCAAGGCGGGCGAGATCTTCTCGCGGAGCAAGATCCAGCAGGACCTGTTCGCGGTGGGCGACGTCTACCGCGACCTGGGCCACGCGTACGCCAACGTCACGCCCCTCACCGCGACCGATCCCAAGACCCGCACGCTCGACCTCACCTACGAGATCCAGCCGGGGCCGAAGGTCCGCTTCGAGCGGATCGACGTCATCGGCAACGACAAGACCCGCGACAAGGTGATCCGCCGCGAGCTCCGGATCTACGAGGGCGAGCTGTACTCGGGCACCGGCCTGCGCCAGTCGAAGCAGCGCGTGAACGCGCTCGGCTTCTTCGAGACGGTCGAGATCACCACGAAGCAGGGCAGCTCCGAGGACACGATCGTCGCGGTCGTCGAGGTGAAGGAGCGGGCCACCGGGACCTTCCAGATCGGCGCCGGCTTCTCCTCGTACGAGAACTTCATCCTCACCGGGCAGATCTCGCAGAACAACTTCTTCGGATGGGGACAGACGCTCTCGCTGCAGGTGCAGTGGTCGTCGATCCGCCAGCTCGGCCAGATCCAGTTCGTCGAGCCGTACTTCCTCGACACCAAGTGGACCTTCGCCTTCGACCTCTACGCCACGGAGGGCATCTACACGACCTTCACGCGCCGGGCGATCGGCGGGTCCATGACGTGGGGCTACGAGCTGAACGGCCTCGCGCCCTGGTGGTCCTTCGCGCGCAACCTCGAGGACATGCGGCTCTTCGCGACGTACACGAACGAGCGCGTGGACGTGACCGCGTCCGGCCTCGCCGCGGTCGCCGCGAGCCAGCAGTTCAAGTCCGGCACGACGAGCGCGCTGCGCCTGTCGCTGCAGTGGGACCGCCGCGACAACCGGCTCTTCCCGACGCGCGGCCTCTTCCTCTCGGGAAGCGCGGAGGTCGCCCCCCCGGTCCTCGCGCCCGAGTCACTGTTCGGGAAGGTGAACCTCTTCACCCGCTACGCCCTCGACGCCCGCGCCTACCACCCGGTCTGGCTGGGCCTCATCGGCCGGGCGAAGCTCTCGCTCGGCTACATCCGCGACTGGGACTCCGAGCACCGCGTCCCCATCTCCGAGCGCTACTTCGTCGGCGGCATCAACTCGGTCCGCGGCTACCGGTACCTGTCCATCTCGCCCGTCGAGTACGTCCCGACCTGGCTCGACCCGAGCGCGCGGCGCGGCGCCCTCTACATCGGCGGCGACAAGCAGGCGGTGCTGAACCTCGAGCTCGAGTTCCCGCTGTTCAAGGCGGTCGGCGTCCGCGGCGTCCTCTTCAGCGACTGGGGCAACGCGTTCGCGCCCGGCAAGTTCTCCGACCCCGCCGTCCCGCTGTCGCTCTACAAGTCCGTCGGCTTCGGCTTCCGCTGGCAGAGCCCGATCGGCCCGCTCCGGTTCGAGTGGGGCATCCCGCTCGACCGCCGGCGCGAGGCCCCGGAGAACGGCGGCGCGTACATCGATCAGGCCCTCGACTTCCAGTTCACGATCGGCAACTTCTTCTGATCGCCGGTCGCCAAGGAGCCCCCATGCGTCACGCCCTCCGCCTCACCGCCGTCCTCGCCCTCCTCGCGGCCTCGGCCGCCCACGCCGTCGAGCCCAAGATCGGCTTCGTCGACCTGCAGCGCGCGCTCAACGAGATCGACGAGGGCAAGTCCGCCAAGGCCACCCTGAAGCGCGACTTCGACGAGAAGCAGAAGCAGCTCGACGCGAGGAAGGTCGAGTTCGACAAGCTCCGCCAGGAGTTCGAGAAGCAGTCCGTGGTCATGGCCGAGCAGGCGCGGCGCGACAAGGCCGCGGAGCTCGACCGCAAGGCGAACGAGCTGCAGCAGTTCTGGGGCCAGCTCCAGAAGGACCTCTCCGAGCGCGAGCGCGAGGTGACGCGCGGCATCTTCGACAAGATGGCGAACATCACCCGCGAGATCGCGGAGGCCGACGGCTTCACGATGGTCCTCGAGCGCAGCGACTCCGGCATCGTGTTCGCGCTGCCCGCCCTCGACCTCACGAACGAGCTCATCCGCAAGTACAACGCGAAGTTCCCGGGCGGCGCCGCGAAGAAGCCGGCCGAGGCGAAGCCCGCCGGGAAGCCGGCCGCGGCCCCCGCCGGGAAGAAGTGAGGCGGACGTGACGTTCACGCTCGCGGAGCTCGCCGCGCGCGTCGGCGGCGAGGTCGTCGGCGACGGCACCCTGACGTGCGAGGGGGTCGCGCCGCTCGAGGACGCCGGCCCGCACCACGTCTCCTTCTTCTCCAACCGGAAGTACCGCCAGGCCTTCGAGGCCTCGCGCGCCGGCGCGGTCGTGGTCGAGCCGGACGCAGAGGTGCCCGCCGGGCGCACGGTGCTCCGGGCGCCGAACGCCTACCTCGCGTTCGCGAAGATCTCGACCCTGTTCCATCCTCCCCGCGAGCCCGCGCCGGAGATCGCGCCGGAGGCGGCGATCCACCCGAGCGCCCGGGTCCACCCGAGCGCGCAGGTGATGCCGCTCGCCTCGGTCGGCCCCGACGCCGAGATCGGCGCGCGCACGATCGTCTACCCCGGCGTGCACGTCTGCGAGGGCGCCCGCGTCGGCGAGGACTGCCTGCTCTACCCGAACGTCGTCGTGCGGGAGCGCTGCCGCATCGGCAACCGCGTGATCCTGCAGCCGGGCTGCGTCATCGGGTCGGACGGGTTCGGGTTCGCCTTCGATCCCGACGGCGAGGGCCACGGGCCGCGCCACTTCAAGGTGCCGCAGATCGGCATCGTGATCGTGGAGGACGACGTCGAGATCGGCGCCAACACCTGCCTCGACCGGGCGACGCTCGGCGCGACGCGCGTGGGGCGTGGGTCCAAGATCGACAACCTCGTCCAGATCGCCCACAACGTGGAGCTCGGGCCGCTCTGCCTCATCGTCTCGCAGGTCGGCATCGCCGGCTCGACGAAGCTCGGGATGGGCGTCGTCGCCGCCGGGCAGGCCGGGATCGTCGGCCACCTCAGCATCGGCGACGGCGCCAAGATGGGCGCCCAGGCCGGCGTCATGACCGACCTCGCGCCGGGCGAGACGGTGAGCGGGTCGCCGTCGCAGCCGCACGCCGACTGGCTGCGCACGCAGGCGGCCCTGCGGACGCTCCCGGAGCTCCGCCGCGAGGTGAAGGAGCTCCGCCGTGAGCTCGAGCGGCTTCGCGCCGCCGGGGAGAAGAAGCCATGAGCGCCGAGCGCGCGCCGGTCGTGATGGACATCGAGGCCATCCAGCAGCTCCTGCCGCACCGCCCGCCCTTCCTCCTCGTGGACCGGGTGGTCCTCGTGGAGCCGAACGTGCGCCTCGTCGCCTGGAAGTCGGTGACGATGAACGAGCCGTTCTTCGTGGGACACTTCCCGGGCCACCCGGTGATGCCGGGGGTGCTCATCCTGGAGGCCCTCGCGCAGGCCGGCGCGCTCCTCGCGCTGAAGTCGCTGCCGGCCGACCAGACCGCCTCGAAGATCACCTATCTGATGGGGATCGACGGGGCGAGGTTCCGCCGGCCGGTGGTCCCGGGGGACAGGCTCGAGCTGCACGTCGAGGTGACGAAGCAGAAGGGCGCGGTCTGGAAGGAGAAGGGGACCGCGATCGTGGACGGGCAGACCGTCGCCGAGGCCGAGTTCATGGCGATGTTCGCCGACCGCGAGGTCGCGAGCTGACAGGAGCACCGAGCATGTCCATCCACCCCACCGCCGTCCTCGAGCCGGGCGCCGAGGTCGATCCGTCCGCCCAGATCGGCCCCTACGCGGTCATCGGGCCCCACGTCCGCATCGGCGCGCGCACGGTGATCGGCGCGCACGCGGTCGTGGCGGGGCGCACCACGCTCGGCGAGGCGAACCGGGTCTTCCCGCACGCCGTCGTGGGCGAGGTGCCGCAGGACCTCAAGTACCGGGGCGAGCCGACCGAGCTCGTGGTCGGCGACCGGAACACGTTCCGCGAGGGCGTGACCATCAGCACCGGCACGCTGCAGGGCGGCGGCGTCACGCGCATCGGCTCGGGCTGCCTGTTCATGGCGAACAGCCACGTCGGGCACGACTGCGACGTGGGCGACGGCGCGATCATCGCGAACTCGGTCGCGCTCGCCGGGCACGTCGTCCTCGAGGACCACGTCCACGTGAGCGGCCTCGCCGCGGCGCACCAGTTCTGCCGCATCGGCCGGCTCGCGTTCGTCTCGGGCCTCACCGGCGTCACCATGGACGTGGCGCCGTTCTGCACGGTGGCGGGCCCGCGCGCCGAGCTCGCCGGCCTGAACGCGGTCGGCATGCAGCGCGCGGGGATCAGCGAGGAGCGCATCGGGCAGGTGAAGCAGGCCTACAAGATCGTGTTCCGCTCCAACCTGGGGCTCGCCGAGGCGATCGCGCAGGTCGAGGCGGAGCTCGGGATGTACGAGGACGTCGCGCACTTCGTCCGCTTCCTCAAGGGGACGCAGCGCGGCATCACGCGCTGATCGATCATGACTCGTAAACACTCGACGAGCGAAGCGAGTCCGCCGGGGCGCCACCGCGATAGCGGCGAAGCCGCGCGCGATGGCGCACGGGACCCGGCGAGCCAGGGTGGGGCCCCGACGAGCTCCGCTCGGCGGGGCGGGGGCGCAGCCCCCGTTTAAGCGATGGCGACCATCGGCCTCATCGCGGGGGGCGGGCGCTTCCCGATCCTGTTCGCGGAGAGCGCCCGCCGCGCCGGGCACCGCGTCGTGGCCGTCGCGCACCGGAACGAGACCGACCCCGCGCTCGAGGGCGCGGTGGACGCGCTCACCTGGGTGAAGCTCGGGCAGATCGGGCACATCCTCGACGCGCTCCGCGCGGGCGGCGCGACGCAGAGCGTGATGCTCGGCGCCATCACGAAGAAGCGCTTCTTCACCGACGCGATGCTCGACGCGACGGGCCTCCGCGTCCTCGCGCGCGTGGGCATCCGGTCCGACGACAACCTGCTCCGCGCGATGGCGCGCTTCCTCGACGAGGAGGGGGTGCCCATCACCGATCCCACGCCGTTCCTGCAGGACCGGCTCGCGCCCGAGGGCGTGCTGGGCAGGCACCAGCCGACCGACGACGAGCGCGCGGACGCCGCCTACGGGATCGAGCTCGCGCGCGGCATCGGGCGGCTCGACCTCGGTCAGACGGTGGTCGTGAAGGACCGGGTGGCGCTCGCGGTCGAGGCGCTCGAGGGCACGGACGCGTGCATCCGGCGCGGCGGAGAGCTCGCCCGCTCCGGCGGGTTCGTCGTCGCGAAGGCGGTGAAGCCCGGGCAGGATCGCCGCTTCGACCTCCCGGCGGTCGGCCCCGACACGCTCGAGACCCTGCGCGAGGCGGGCGGCCGGGTGCTCGCGGTGGAGGCGGGCGCCACGCTCGTGATGGATCTCGAGCGGATGGTCGCGCGCGCGGACAAGGCCAGGCTCGTGCTCATGGGGCTCAAGGGGTGAGCTGGGCGCGCGACGAGGCGGGCGGGGTGGTGCTCGAGCTCCTCGTCCAGCCGCGCGCGTCGCGCACCCGCGTGGTCGGGGAGCACGACGGCCGGCTCAAGATCCAGCTCGCGGCGCCGCCGGTGGACGGGGAGGCGAACGCCGCCCTCGTCGAGTTCCTCGCCGGCGCGCTCTCGGTCCGCAAGCAGGACGTGTCCGTCCTCCGCGGCGAGGCCGGCCGGCGCAAGTCGGTCCGGGTCGCTACCGTCTCCGCGGCGCGCGCCGTCGCCGCGCTCGCCCCCTGAGAGCCCCCATGGCCCGCGCCCTCCTCGCCCTCGCCGCCGCCCTCCTCGCCGTCCCCGGTCTCTTCGTCGCCGCGAAGGGGCTCGCCGCGCTCCGGCGCCAGCGCGTCGTCGTGCACGGCCGCGAGGTCGTCGGCGCGGGCGCCCGCACGGCCGGCGCGATGCTCGTCGTGTACGGGCTCGCGATGGTCGCCCTCGGCGCCGTGCTCGTGGCGTTCGCCGTCCTGCGCCGCTGACGCCGCTGCCGCAGCGCGGCGGGAGCACGGAGACGCAATCCTTGCGGGAACAACGCGGCGTCTCGCCCGTGTTCCGGACGCTGGAAGTCGAATAAGATGGCGCCCCCCATGACCCAGCGATTCCTCGCCGCCTGCCGGAAGCAGCCCGTCGACCGCGTGCCCGTCTGGATGATGCGCCAGGCCGGCCGGTACCAGCCCTCCTACCGCGCCGTCCGCGAGAAGGTGGGCTTCCTCGAGCTGTGCCGCTCGCCGGAGCTCATCGCCCAGGTGACCGTGGCGCCGATCGACGAGTTCGGGTTCGACGCGGCGATCCTGTTCTCCGACATCCTCGTCCACCTGCCGGCGATGGGGCTCGACCTCACGTTCGAGAAGGGCGAGAAGGGCAAGGGCGACGGCGGCCCCAAGATCGCGAACCCCGTCCGCACGCGCGCCGACGTGGACGCCCTGCGCGTCCCCGAGCCGAAGAAGGACCTGCCGTACGTCCTCGACGGCGTGCGCGCCATCCGCGCCGCGCTGCGCGACCGCGTCCCCCTCATCGGCTTCGTGGGCGGTCCGTTCACCGTCGCGAGCTACGCGGTCGAGGGCGGAAGCCAGGGCTTCACCCGCCTGAAGACGATGCTGTACGCCGAGCCCCGCACGGCGCACGCGCTCTTCGAGAAGCTCACCCGCGCGGCCATCGTGCAGATCGAGGAGCAGATCGCGGCCGGAGCGCAGGCCGCGCAGATCTTCGAGAGCTGGCTCGGCGAGCTCGATCGCGCGGACCTCGAGGAGTTCGCGTTCCCGTACCTCGCGCGCATCGCCGAGGCCGTGAAGCGCACCGGCGTGCCGGCGATCTTCTTCTCGACGGGCACGAGCTCCCACCTCGAGCCGATCTCCAAGCTCGGCTACGACGTCGTCTCCGTGGACTGGCGCATCCCCATCGACGAGGCGCGCCGCCGCGCTCCCGGCGTCGCCATCCAGGGCAACCTCGACTCCACCCTCCTGCTCGGGCCGAAGGAGGTCGCCGTGGAGCGCGCGCTCTCCATCGTGCGGGCGGCGGGCCGGGAGCCCGGCTACATCTTCAACCTCGGCCACGGGATCCAGCCCGGCACGCCGACCGAGACCGTGAAGGCGGTAGTGGACGCGGTCCACGCCTTCGCCTGGAAGTGAGGAAGACGTGATCCAGATCCCGTCCTGGGAGCTCATCAAGAAGTACGACCGTCCCGGCCCGCGCTACACGAGCTACCCGACCGCGCCGGAGTGGTCGGACACCTTCGGGCCGAAGGACTACGAGGAGCACCTCGCGCGTGCCGATGCGCAGGGCGGGCCGCTCTCGATCTACGTCCACCTCCCGTTCTGCCGCGAGATGTGCCGCTTCTGCGGGTGCAACGTCATCGCGACCCACGACCGCACGCGCGCCGAGTCGTACCTCGAGCTCCTCGAGAAGGAGGTCGAGCTCGTGGCGAAGCGGCTGCCCCGGCGCCGCAGCGTGACGCAGCTCCACTGGGGCGGCGGGACGCCGACCTTCCTCGACGAGCGCCAGCTCGAGCAGTGCCACGCGCTCCTCGCGCGCCACTTCGACTTCGCCAAGGACGGCGAGATGGCGATCGAGATCGACCCGGCGATCACCACCCGCTCCCAGATCGAGACGCTCGCGAAGCTCGGCTTCAACCGCATCTCGATGGGCGTGCAGGACTTCGATCCGCAGGTCCAGGAGACGGTGGGCCGCATCCAGGGCTTCAAGGAGACCGCCGAGCTCGTGCAGGCGGCCCGCGACAACGGCTTCCACGGGGTGAACCTCGACCTCATCTACGGGCTGCCGTTCCAGTCGCGGGACACCTGGCAGAAGACGCTCGACCTCATCCTGAAGATCCACCCGGACCGCATGGCGGTGTTCGGCTTCGCGTACGTCCCGTGGTCGAAGCCGCACCAGCGGCTCCTGCCGCAGGAGGCGCTCCCGAAGACGGAGCAGCGCGTCGAGCTGTTCCTGCAGGCGGTGGAGGCGTTCACCTCGGGCGGCTACCGCCTCATCGGCCTCGACCACTTCGCGCTCGAGTCGGACGAGCTCGCGCGCGCGCAGGACGCCGGCTACCTGTACCGGAACTTCCAGGGGTACACGGTCCGGCCGGCGGCGGACACGGTCGCGTTCGGGATGACGTCCATCTCGGACATCGGCGGCGCGTACGCCCAGAACGCCCACAAGCTGAAGGACTGGGGCGACAAGGTCGCGCAGGGCATCATCCCCGTCGAGCGCGGCGCCTCGGTGACGGACGACGACGTCATGCGGCGCTTCGTCATCAACCGGGTCATGTGCCTCCTCAGGCTCGACCTGCGCGAGGTCGCCGAGAAGTTCGGGCCGGCCGCGCGGAAGGCGATCGAGGCGGACCTCTCGAAGGGCGTGGCCGAGCTCGAGGGCGACGGGCTCGTGACCTTCGACGGCGATCTGCTCCGGGTGACCCCGCTCGGCCAGCTCCTCGTGCGCAACGTCGCCATGCTGTTCGACGCGTACCTCGGCAAGCACGCCGGCGAGAAGAAGCCCACGTTCTCGCGGACGGTCTAGATGGAGCGCACCGCCGTCTTCCTCATGAACCTCGGCGGGCCGAGGACGCTCGAGGAGGTCGAGCCGTACCTCTACGAGCTCTTCTCGGATCCGCTCCTCATCTCCGCGCCGTTCGGCCCGCTGCGGCCGCTCGTGGCGCGGCTCATCTCCCGGCTGCGCGCCCCGTCCTCCGCCGAGAAGTACGCGCTCATCGGCGGCAAGTCGCCCATCGTCGAGGGGACCGAACGGCAGGCGCGCGCGCTCGAGGGCGTCCTCGGCCCCGGCTGGTCGTGCCACCTCGCGATGCGCTGCGGCCACCCGAACACCGAGGAGGGCGTCCGCGAGGCGATCGCCGCCGGGGCCACCCGCGCCGTCGCGCTCCCGCTCTACCCGCAGTACGCCAACGCGACCACGAAGAGCTCGCTCGTCGAGCTCCGGCGCCTCTGGCCGAAGCACCTGCCGCTCGCCGAGATCTGCACCTGGCACGATCACGAGGGCTACCTCGACGCCTCGGCGGCCGCGCTGCGCGAGACGCTCGGCGAGCTCCCCGCCGCGGCGCGCGAGACCGCGCTCGTCGTGTTCAGCGCGCACGGGCTCCCGATGAGCCAGGTGCGCAGGGGCGACCCGTACCCCGGGTACATCGAGCACTCGGCCCGCGAGACCGCCCGGCGCGCGGGCGCCGCGGAGTTCCGGGTCACCTACCAGAGCCGGGTGGGGCCCGCGAAGTGGCTCGGTCCCGACACCGTCGAGTTCCTCCGGGGGAACACGCGCGGGCGCGCGATCGTGACGGTGCCGATCGCGTTCGTGTCGGAGCACCTCGAGACGCTCTACGACCTCGACATCCTCGCCAGGCAGGCGGCGGCCGAGGGCGGCGCGACGGCCTACCTCCGCGTGCCGGCGCTCGGCGTCCGCCCCGACTTCGTCGCGGCGCTCGCGGACGTGGTCCGCGCGGGGCTCCACGCGAGCCGGCCCGCCGCCTGAACGACGGCTCGTGATTCGCGATCACCTTCGGTGACGCGAATCACGCTGTCGTCCAGGCATGTTCGAACGGGGGCTGCGCCCCCGCCCCGCCGGCGGCTGGCCGCCGTCGTCGGGGACCCACCCCTGCTCGCCGGGGTCCCCTGCGCCGCCGCGGGACCGCGGCCGACCTCCGATCCGGGAGGGCACGTCGTGTGTGTCCCCCCGGGACGAATGTTATGCTCATCAGTCCCGGCCGATGAAGGATCTCCTCCACCCGCGCCACCGCGCCGCGCTGGCGCGCTTCGTCGGCGAGCACACGCCGGCGAAGGTCCTCCTCGCCTTCGACTACGACGGCGTGCTCGCCCCGGTCGTGCGGGATCCCCACGGGGCGCGCATGGACCGGACGACCCGCCGCCTGCTCCAGCGGCTCGGGCGGAGCTACCCCGTCGCGGTCGTGTCCGGCCGCGCCTGGCGCGACGTGGCGCGCTTCGTGGGTCCAGCGGTCCCCCTCGTGGTCGGCAACCATGGCTTCGAGCTCGGGCGGCCCATCGCCGTGCCGGAGCGCGTCCTGCGCAGCGTGCGCGGCTGGCGGCGCCGGCTCGAGGTCGCCCTGGCGGGCGTGCCCGGCATCCACTTCGAGGACAAGCGCTCCACGCTCGCGATCCACTACGGCCTCGCGCGGACGTGGCGCGCCTCCGAGCGCGCCGTCTACGAAGCCGCGAACCAGCTCGAGGGGACCCGCCTCATCCCTGGGAAGAAGGTCCTGAACGTCCTGCCGCACGACTTCCCGTCGAAGGGCGACGCGGTGCGCGCGCTCGTCACGCGGCTCGGCTGCACCGCCGCGCTCTACGCGGGCGACGACGTCACGGACGAGGACGCCTTCGCGGTCGGGCCGCCGCTCGTGTTCGGCGTGCACGTCGGCGGGGGGCCGTCGCTCGCCCCGTGGAGGATCCGCGAGCAGCGCGACGTCCCCGAGCTGCTCGAGCTGCTCGTCCGGCTCGGCTCGGTCCGCGCCGCCGGCGAGGCGAGCGGCGCGGCGCCCCGGATCCGCCGGGCGCGCCCGCTCCGGCCGCTCCCCGCCCGGGCGGGAGGGCGGCGATGAGGCCGCCCCGCCGCCCCGAGCCCGGGACCACCGGGGACCTGTTCGCGCCGCGGGAGCTGCCGCGCCCGTGGTCCGTCGGCGAGCTCACCCGCGCGCTCAAGAACGCGGTCGAGCCGAAGTTCCGCGACGTCTGGGTCGCCGGGGAGGTGGCGAACCTGCGCCGCCAGTCGAGCGGGCACGTCTACTTCTCGCTCAAGGACGCCGACGGCCTCATCGGCGCGGTCGTCTGGTCGTCGCAGGCGCGCCGGGTGAAGTTCCAGCTCGCCGAGGGGCAGGAGGTGATCGCCCGCGGCTTCGTCGAGATCTACGCGCCGCACGGCAAGTACCAGCTCATCGTGCAGGAGCTCGAGCCGCGCGGCGCCGGCGCGGCGGCGCTGCTGCTCCAGCAGGTGAAGGAGCGGCTCCAGGCGGACGGCCTCCTCGACCCCGCGCGCAAGCGGCCGCTGCCCTTCGTGCCCCGGCGGATCGGCGTCGCCACGAGCCCCACGGGCGCCGCGGTCCGCGACTTCCTCCGCGTGCTCCACGGCCGCTTCCCCTCGCTCTCCGTCCTGGTGGCGCCGTGCCGGGTCCAGGGGGACGGCGCCGCGTCGACGGTGGTCTCGGCCGTGCGCGCGCTGTGCCGCGCCGGCGTGGACGTGATCGTCGTGACGCGCGGCGGCGGCTCGCAGGAGGAGCTCGGCGCGTTCAACGACGAGCGGCTGGCGCGCGCCATCGCCGCCTGCCCGGTCCCGGTGGTCTCGGCGGTCGGTCACGAGGTGGACGTCACGGTGGCGGATCTCGTGGCGGACGTCCGCGCCGCGACCCCCACCCACGCCGCCCAGCTCGTGGCCCCGGTGCGGGACGAGCTCGCGGCGCGCGTGGCGGCGCTCCGCGCCCGCCTCGACCGCACCGCGCGGGGCGCGCTGGAGCTCCGGCGCGGCGAGCTGCGCGCCTTGCACGCCGAGCTCGCCGATCCGGCGCACCTCCTCTCGCGCGAGCGCCACCGCGTCGAGGATCTGCTCCGCGAGGCGCTGGGCCACGTGCGGGCGCCGATCCGCTCGGAGCGCGCGCGGCTCGAGCCGCTCCGCGCCCGCCTCGGCCGCCAGGAGCCGCGCCGCCGCGTGCGCGAGATCCGGGCGCGCATGGAGGCGAGCACGCGCCGCCTGGGCGCGTGGCAGGCGGCCACCTTCCGCCGCGAGGCGCTCCGGCTCCAGCGGCTCGAGGCGCGCCTCGGGCCGTCGAACGTGGCGAAGCTCCTGTCGCGCGGCTTCTCGCTCGTGCTCCGCGAGGGCCACGTGGTGGCCCGGAGCGCGCAGGCGTCCGAGGGCGACGCGCTCCGGATCGTCCTCGGGGAGGGCTGGCTCGACGCGCAGGTCACCCGCAGGGATGCAGGGGACGACCCGCTGCCGGGGCGCGCGGCGCCCTCGCGGGAGGGCGACGCCGGCGGCTCCGGCGGGGCGGCCGTTGACCCCCTTTCGCGGCGTCGTTAAGTAGGTGGACTCGGAGGTCGCGTGAGCCAGGCGAGCGAGCGGCAGGAGCAGTCGGTGGCAGAGGAGTCCTACGACGCGCTCGTCACGCGGCTCGAGCGCGTCGTCGCCGAGCTCGAGTCCGGCCAGCTCACGCTGGAGCAGTCGATCGAGAAGTTCGCCGAGGGCGTGCGGCTCGCGAAGGACGCGTCCCGCAAGCTCGACGACGCGGAGCGCAGGGTCGAGCTGCTCGTGCGCGACGCCGACGGCGACGAGGAGGCGGTGCCGTTCGAGCCCGAGGCCGGCCGAGGATCTTGACGACCGATGCCGGCCCAAGAGCGCATGAAGAAGCCGAAGGTCATCATCGTCGACGACGACCGCGACACGCGGGAGATGCTCACCCTCGCCCTCGAGCTCGAGGGGTTCGACGTCGGCCAGGCGGCGAACGGGCTCCGGCTCATCTCGGCGATGCACGTGGATCGCCCGGACGTCATCCTGCTCGACGTGATGATGAGCTGGATCGACGGCTTCGAGCTGTGCCGCGCCATCAAGAAGAACCCCACCTTCGGTGACATCCCGGTCATCTTCATCTCGGCGCGCAAGAGCGTCGAGGACGAGCGCAGCGGCATCGAGGCGGGCGCCGTCGACTACTTCCCGAAGCCCCTCGACATGGACCGGCTCATCACGCGCATCCGGGAGATCCTCGACCGGCGCGCCGGGGCGGTCCCCACCCCGGCGTGAACCCGGTTGGCGGCGGCTCCGCCGGTGGCGTGAGCGCCCGGGCTGCCTTGTGCTACAAGGGCTCCGCCGTGGCCGAAGACCTCGACATCCAGGCCTACCTCCGACAGGTCTCCGCCCGCCTCGAGCCCCACCTCGTGGCGCTCGTCGAGGCGCGGCGCGGCCAGGGGCCGGGCCGGCTGCTCGACGCCGTGCGCTACGCGCTCCTCGGCGGCGGGAAGCGGCTCCGCCCCGCGCTCGTCCTCGCCGCGTGCGAGGCGCACGGCGGCGACGCCTCCGACGGCTCGCTCGCGATGCGCTTCGCGGTCGCGCTCGAGGCGATCCACACCTACTCCCTCGTCCACGACGACCTGCCCGCGATGGACGACGACGACCTCCGCCGTGGCCGCCCCACGGTCCACAAGGCGTTCGACGAGGCGACCGCGGTGCTCGTGGGCGACGCCCTGCAGTCCCTCGCGTTCGGGCACCTCCTCGCCGCGCCGCAGCCGGGCGCCGCGGCCCTCGCCCGCCTGCTCGCCGACAACGCCTACCTCATGGTCGAGGGGCAGGCCCGCGACATCGAGGGCGAGCACGCGCGCCTCGCGGAGCCCGAGATCCTCGAGCTCATGCGCACCAAGACCGGGGCGCTGCTCGCGAGCGCCGTCGCCGGCGGCGCGGCGTGCGGCGGCGCACCCATCGATCGCGTCTACCCCATCGGACTCAAGCTCGGGCTCGCCTTCCAGATCGCGGACGACCTCCTCGATCTCACCGCCGACACCCAGACGCTGGGGAAACGGGCCGGCAAGGACGCCGAGGCCGGGAAGTCCACGCTCCCCGGCCTGGTTGGGATCCCGGAGGCGCGCCGCCGCGCGGAGGCGCTCCTCCACGAGGCCCTCGCCGCGCTCGCCCCGCTCGGACCGCCCGCCGAGCCGCTCCGCGCGGTGGCGCGCTACGTGCTCTCGCGCAAGAAGTAGCAGGACCCGAGAACGGAGGTTCCACGAATGAGCCGCTTGCTCGACAGCATCGACTCGCCGTCCGACCTGAAGCGCCTGCCGGTCGACGACCTGCCGCGCCTGTGCGACGAGATCCGCGAGGAGATCATCCAGACCTGCGCGAAGAACGGCGGGCACCTCGGCTCGTCGCTCGGCGCCGTCGAGCTCAACGTCGCGCTGCACTACGTGTACGCGTCGCCGACCGACAAGCTCGTGTGGGACGTCGGCCACCAGGCCTACGCGCACAAGCTGCTCACCGGCCGGCGCGAGCGGTTCCGCACCATCCGCACCGAGGGCGGCCTCGCGGGCTTCCCCGAGCGGCACGAGTCCGAGCACGACGCGTTCGGCGTCGGGCACGCCTCCACCGCCATCAGCGCCGCGCTCGGCATGCTCGAGGCGAAGCGGCTCTCCGGCGCGCCGGGCAAGGTCGTGGCGGTGGTCGGCGACGGCGCCATGACGGGCGGCGTCGCGTTCGAGGGGCTGAACCAGGCCGGCTACCTCGGCCGCAACCTCCTCGTCGTGCTGAACGACAACGAGATGTCGATCTCGCCCAACGTGGGCGCGCTGTCCGAGTGGTTCTCGAAGAAGTTCGCCTCGCGCACGTACAACCGCTGGCGCCGCGCGGTGAAGGACTTCCTCTCCCAGGTGCCCAAGGGGCCCGAGGCGATCGACATGATCCGCCACGGGATCAACGCGACGAAGGCGCTCGTCACGCCGGGCATCCTCTTCGAGGGGCTCGGCTTCCACTACGTCGGCCCGGTGGACGGGCACGACGTGCGGGGCCTCGTCGAGACCTTCCAGAAGCTCGCGATCTTCGACGGCCCGGTGCTGCTCCACGCCATCACCACGAAGGGCAAGGGCTACCAGCCCGCCGAGTCGGACAAGGCGACCCGCGGGCACGGCCTCTCGTTCTTCGACGTCGCGACCGGCAAGCCCGTGAAGAAGGCGTCGGCGAAGGCGTACACGGACCTCTTCGCCGAGGCGCTCTGCGAGGAGATGGAGCGGGATCCGCGCGTCGTGGCGATCACCGCCGCGATGCTCGAGGGCACGGGCCTCATCAAGGCGAAGGCGCGCTTCCCGGAGCGCACCTACGACGTCGGCATCGCGGAGCAGCACGCCGTGACGTTCGCCGCCGGCCTCGCCTGCGAGGGCGTCCGCCCGGTCGTCGCCATCTACTCCACCTTCCTCCAGCGCGCCTACGACGAGATCATCCACGACGTGGCCCTGCAGCGGCTGCCGGTGACGTTCGCGCTCGACCGCGGCGGCCTCGTCGGCGCCGACGGCAAGACGCACCAGGGCGCGTTCGACGTCGCGTACCTGCGCTGCGTGCCGAACCTCGTGGTGATGGCGCCGTCGGACGAGAACGAGCTCCGGCACATGCTCCACACCGCGCTCCACCACGACGGCCCCGCCGCGTTCCGCTTCCCCCGCGGCGCGGGCGAGGGCGTCGCGCTCGAGCCGCCGCAGGTGCTGCCCATCGGGAAGGGCCGGCTCGCCCGCGCGGTCGCCGGGAAGCCGGACGTGTGCATCGTCGCGCTCGGCGCGACCGTCCGCCCCGCGCTCGGCGCCGCCGAGGCGCTCGCGAAGGAGGGCATCGCCGCCTCCGTCGTCGACGCCCGCTTCGCGAAGCCGCTCGACGAGGAGCTCATCGCCGGCGAGGCGGAGCGGGCCCGCCGCGTCGTGACCGTGGAGGAGGGGTGCCTCCCCGGCGGCTTCGGCGGCGCGTGCCTCGAGCTCTTCGAGCGGCGCGGCTTCGTGGCGGAGGGGCTGCGGGTGAAGCGGCTCGGGCTCCCCGACGAGTTCGTGACGCACGGCGATCAGGGCCGCCAGCGGGCGCAGCTCGGGCTCGACGCCGAGGGCATCGCGCGCGCGTGCCGCGAGGTCGTCGGCGAGCGGGCGAAGCGCGGGGCGGCGTAGGTAAGCTGCGACGATCGTGAACGTCGGTCAGCGAGCGAAGCGAGCCCGCCGGGGCGGGCCCGCGCTCGCGGGGGGGGCGCCCCCGCTGGGGCGCCAGCGCGGTCGGGGCGCGGCCGCCCGCGATGGCGCGCGGGCCCCGGGGAGCCGGCGTGGGGGCGCAGCCCCCGCCATGACCTCGCGCAGGCAGCGGATCGACGTCGTCCTCGTCGAGCGGGGGATCGCGGAGTCGCGCGCCAAGGCGCAGGCGCTCGTGATGGCCGGCGCCGTCGTCGTGGGTGAGACGCGCGTCGACAAGCCGGGCGCGCTCGTCGACCCGGAGGCGCCCATCCGGCTGAAGGAGGGCGCCGGGCCGCAGCGGTACGTGTCGCGCGGCGCGCTCAAGCTCGAGCGAGCGCTCGACGTGTTCCCCGTGGATCCGGCCGGGAAGACGTGCGCCGACCTGGGCGCGTCCACCGGCGGCTTCACCGACCTGCTCCTGCAGCGCGGCGCCGCCCGGGTCTACGCCATCGACGTGGGCTACGGCCAGCTCCACCCCAGGCTCCGCGGCGACCCGCGCGTCGTGGTCCGCGAGCGCGAGAACGCGAGGGCGCTCACCGCCGAGGCGCTCGGCACCCGGGTCGAGCTCGTGACCGGCGACCTGTCGTTCATCTCGCTCCGGCTCATCCTGCCGGCGGTGAAGGCGATCCTCCGCCCGGGCGGCGCGGCGATCCTGCTCGTGAAGCCGCAGTTCGAGGTGGGAAAGGGCGAGGTCGGCAAGGGCGGCGTGGTGCGCGACGAGGCCAAGCGCCGGGCCGCGCTCGACGGCATCGCCGCCGCGGCGCGGGAGCTCGGGTTCGAGATCCTGGGTCACGCCGAGTCCCCCATCGAGGGCCCGGCGGGCAACCGGGAGTGGCTCCTCGCGCTCCGTCTCCCGCCCGACCCTGGGTAGGCCGTGCGAGCTCGTGGAAGGGCCCGCCAGGCGGCCCGGTCGTCCTTGACCGCCTCCACCCGGTCTGTTACTGACACGCCGACATTTTCGCGCCCGGGCAATGCCGGGTCTCGAAAGTGGGCCGCGTCGCCCACTTTTCGTTTTTTAGGGGTCAATGACGGGTATCGGAGAAGAGTCCATCGCCGACCGCACGCGCCGGGTGCTCGAGCCCGTGCTCGTGCGCGACGGCTACGAGCTCGTCGAGGTGGAGTGGGCGCGCCAGGGAGCTCGCTGGACGCTCCGGCTCTTCGTCGACAAGCCGGGCGGCGTCGGGATCGAGGACTGCCAGGCCGTGTCCCGGCTCGTGGAGCCCATCCTCGACGTCGAGGACTTCATCGAGCCGGCCTACGACCTCGAGGTCTCGTCGCCGGGCCTCGATCGGCCGCTGCGCAAGCCGGCCGACTTCGACCGCTACGCGGGGCAGCGCGCGCACGTGAAGGCGTACGGGCCCGTCCCCGAGACGGCGCCCGGCTCCCCCCCGCGAAAGAACTGGACCGGCGTCCTCGTGGGCTACCGCGACGGTGCCGTCGAGATCGACGTGGACGGCGTCGTCCACCGCGTCCCCCACGATCAGATCGCGAAGGCCCACCTCGAGTACGACTTCGAGGCGGACCTTCGGAGGAAGGACTGACCGATGCAGCAGAACGTGAACCTGAACCTCATCCTCGACCAGGTCGCCAAGGACAAGGGCATCGACCGCGCGCGGCTCGTCGAGATCCTCGAGGAGGCCATCGGCAGCGCCGCGAAGCGCCACTTCGGGATGGAGCGGAACCTGAAGGCCCGCTACGACGAGGACAAGGGCCAGGTCGATCTCTTCCAGGTCCTCACCATCGTCGCCGATGCCACCGAGGAGGCGCCCATCCCCGACCCGGTGAACATGATCCCGGTGTCGGTGGCGCACGAGAAGGGCATCGAGGTGGAGCCGGGCGACGAGCTCGACTTCCCCATCTACTACCGCGCGGAGGACGAGGCGGAGGCGAAGGCCCAGGACGAGCAGTGGGGCGACCTCCTCAAGCTCAAGACCTTCCGCCGCTCCTTCGGCCGCATCGCGGCGCAGACCGCGAAGCAGGTGATGATCCAGGGCACCCGCAACGCGGAGCGCGAGAACGTCTTCAACGAGTACAAGGACCGCAAGGGCGAGGTCATCACCGGCATCGTCCGGCGCTTCGAGCGCGGCAACGTGATCGTGGACCTCGGCCGTGCCGAGGCGGTGCTGCCCGTGCGCGAGCAGGTGCCGCGCGAGAGCTACCGCGCCGGCGACCGCATCCAGGCGTACGTGATGGACGTGCTGCGCGAGTCGAAGGGCCCGCAGATCATCCTCTCGCGCGCCTCGGTGGACCTCCTCAAGAAGCTCTTCGAGATGGAGGTGCCCGAGATCGCCGAGGGCGTCGTGGTCATCGAGGCGGCGGCCCGCGAGCCGGGTGGCCGCGCCAAGATCGCGGTGTCGTCGCGCGACTCGGACGTGGATCCCGTCGGCGCCTGCGTCGGCATGAAGGGCAGCCGCGTCCAGGCGGTCGTGCAGGAGCTCCGCGGCGAGAAGATCGACATCGTGCCCTGGGACGACGACTACGCGCGCTTCGTGTGCAACGCGCTCGCGCCGGCCGAGGTCTCGCGGGTGCTCCTCGACGAGCAGAACAAGGCGATGGAGATCATCGTCCCCGACGACCAGCTCTCGCTCGCCATCGGGCGCCGCGGCCAGAACGTGCGCCTCGCCTCCCAGCTCACCGGCTGGAAGCTCGACATCAACTCCGAGTCCCGCGTGAAGGAGATGCGCGAGTTCGCGACCGAGAGCTTCGGCGCGCTCGAGATCCCCGAGCCCACGCAGGAGATGCTGTACTCGCACGGCTTCCGGAAGGCGCAGGACGTCGCGAACGCCGCCGCCGAGATGCTCACGCAGTTCCCGGGCTTCACGATGGACATGATCCCGGACCTGCAGAAGCGCGCCCGCGAGCAGTCGATCGTCGACGCCGAGAAGGAGATGCAGCTCGAGCAGGAGCGCGAGGCGGCCCGCATCGCCGAGGCGCGGCGCCACCCGGACGAGCTCACGCAGGAGGAGCGCTTCGCGCGCGTCCGCGGCGTCGGCGAGAAGACCGTCGACCAGCTGAAGGGCGCCGGCTACGGCACGGTGGAGGCGGTCCACAACGAGGCGGACGTGATGCGGCTCGCGGAGTCGAGCGGCCTCGGCATCAAGAAGGCGCGCCAGATCAAGCACGCGGTGGGCGTCTACCTCGAGGAAGAGGCGAAGCTCCGCGCAGAGCTCGACGCGGCCAAGGCGAAGGCCGCACAGGGAGGCGCCGGCGCTTGAGCGAGCCCGTCCGCACCTGCGTCGGCTGCGGGGAGCGGGCGGCGCAGCGGCAGCTCGTACGGCTCACGACGGATGGTGAACGGGTGATCTTCGATCGTCGGCGTGGCGGAGGCCGTGGAGCGTGGCTCCACGCGAGCGTCGGGTGCCTGGAGAAGGCGCTCCGGCGTCGTGCGCTCCCGCGTGCGCTCCGCCGCCCGGAAGCGGTGGTCGACGCGGCGGCGCTGCGTGTCGAGTTGACGGGAAGTGCCCGTAAGGATTAGGAGTCTACGAAATGTCCAAGAAGCGGGTTCACGAGCTCGGCAAGCAGCTTAAGGAGCAGGGTATCGAGCTCTCCAACCAGGAGCTGGTCGAGAAGCTCCACCAGCTCGGCTACGACGTGAAGAGCCATTCGTCCTCCCTCGAGGACGACCAGGCCGCGTCGGCGTACGAGAAGATCGTCGGCGAGCGGAAGCCGAAGCCGGCGCCCGTGCGCCCGGCGGGCCCCGGGTTCGTGGTGCGCAAGCGCGTGCACACGGAGGTCCCGCAGCCCGCGCCGGTCGCCGCGTCGCCGGAGCCTCAGCAGGAGCAGGAGCAGGAGCCCGTCGAGGCCTACGAGGCCTACGAGGCCGAGGCTCCCGCCGAAGAGGCTGCCGCGCCCGCTGCGGAGCAGGAGCAGGAGCAGGCGCCCGTCGGTGCCGCGCCGGCCGAGCCGGTGGTGGCGCCGGAGACGCCGGCCGCGCCCGCCGGGGCTCCGGCCGCGCCGACCACGGCTCCCTCCGCGCCCACCGCGCCGGCGATGCCAGCCGCCGCGCAGGGTCCGGCCTC
>NZ_JALCZB010000073.1:0-23236 GCF_022690745.1 Anaeromyxobacter sp. SG64
GCGGCGGCAGGGCCGCGACGGGGGTCGCGAGCTCGGCCGTCCCGACCGCGTCGCCGGCCACGAGCGCGAGCCCGGAGCGGGCGGAGGCGCGACGCTGGAGCGCGGCGGCGCGCTCGGCCTCCGCCTGGGCGCGGAACGCGGAGGCGCGGGCGAGGTCCGCGTCGAGCGCGAGCCCCTGCGCGTTCCGCTGGCGCACGAAGCGCTCGGTCTCCTTCGCCTGCGCGAGGAGGTCCTCGGCGTAGCGGACGCCCTCCTCCGCGACCTGCGCGCCGAAGTAGGCCTCCACGACGGCGGCGGCGGTCTCGAGGCGGCGGCGCTCGTGGCTCGCCGCCTCGGCGCCGGCCATGGCGCCGGCGGCGCGCGAGCCCGCCGCCACGCGGCCCCCGGTGAAGACCGGGAGGTTGAGGGCGGCGCTCGCCCCCCAGCCCCCCACCGCGTCGGGGTGGTTGAGCCGCGCGGGATCGAAGTCCGCCTGGCCGATGCGAGCCTGGTCGAGCTTCAGCCCGAAGGCCATCATCGGCTCGTCGGTGCGGACGCCGCGGCCGGAGAGCGAGAGCGTCGGGAGGTGTCCGGCGCGGGCGCGCGCCGCCTCCGCGCGCGCGGCCTCCACCTGGGCGGACGAGGCCTTGAGGCCGGCGTTCTCCTGCCAGGCGGCGCGGATCGCCTCCTGGATGGTGACGGGCGATGCCCCGGCGGCGCCGGCGGGGAGCGCCGCGAGCGCGGCGAGCGCCGCGAGGGCGAGCCCCTTCCACGTGAGCGGATGTCTTTTCACAGGCGATGCGAGCCGTCATCGCGTGAAAAGTTTCGGCAGCGAGCTCGTCTTCTTGCCGATGGGGCGTCGGCGAACCGCTTCGACCGGCGACGGCTCTAGGCGAGGCTAGGCCTCCTCGCCCGCGCGCATCCACGTCTTGAGTGTCGCAACCCGCTTGCGCCAGGTGCGGCTCGTGCGGACGTCCAGGAAGGCGCCGGTGAGCGCGTCCACGATCGCGGAGAGCCGCTCGGCGAGCTCGAGCCGCTCGAGCAGCCGATCGTCCTCCTCCTCGGTGAGGAGCTCGGGCAGCTTCGCGGCGCGCACGTCCAGGAACTCGGCGTCGAGCGTCGCCTCGTACACCCGCTCCGCGTGCTCGAGCCGCACGCGCGCCTGGTGCACGAGCAGGCCGGCGTCGAGCGCGCGGCGAACCTGGGCCGAGTACGGCGCGAGCGCGCCCCGCGCCACGAGCTCGGTCACGTCGCCCGCGATGCCGCGGAGCGTGAGCCGGCCGACGAAGACGACCGTCACCCCCGCCCCGTCGAGCTCGATCACGGGCTCCGTCGACTCCGAGCGCCACAGGAGCCACGTCAGCAGCTCGCGCCCGAGGTACGTGCGGCCGCGCAGGAGCTGCTCGCGCGCCTTGTCCTTCTCGACCTCGGCCTCGTCGCGGCGCTCCTCCTCGGTGGGGAGCCCGTCCACGCCCGCGGCGCCGCGCTGGAAGGCCGCGTCGGTCCGCGCCTGCTCACGCCTCGACATCGCTCACCTCCCGCCGCGACGACTCGAGGCCCACGAGCTCCGGCGTCGGCGCGAGCGCGGCGTCCGGGGTCCCTGCCCTGGCGGCGAGCGCGGCCGGGGTGAGCGGCGCGAGCTTCACCTCGAGGGCGGTCTCGAGCGCGGCCACGACCTCGTCCACCGCCTTGCGGGAGGCGGCCCAGATCTGCACCTGGCCGGCCTTCAGGTTCAGGCTGACGTCGTGGACGTGCGAGCTGGGGGTCGCGCGCTGGCGGAGCAGGTGGCGCACCGCCTCCTTGCGCTCGGCCTTCTCGCGCTTCGCCGGCGGGCGGCCGTGCTCCTTCTCGAACGCCACGCGCCAGCGCTCCAGCTCGACGCGCAGCGCCGCGGCCGGCACCTTGAGCGTGTCGACGCGGAAGGCGAAGAGCGCGTACTCGCCCTGGATGATCGAGGCGAAGGAGGTCGCGTCCTGATCCTCCAGCTCCACGAAGCCTGCGGCGCGCTCCTCGTCGCCCTTGGCGGGATCGAGCGGCTCGAAGGCGCCCGAGGCGAGCCCCTTCGCGAGCCAGCGCCGGGTGTCTGAGGGAGGCTTCTTGCCCGGCTCCCACCGGAACCGGGCGAACGTGACGGCACCACCGAGGACGGGCATGGGCCGCGCAACATGAGCGAGTCCCGGCCCGCCGTCAAGGCAGGCGGGCCCTCGGCCTCTACCGCTCGCCCTCGCGGTACGCCCGCAGCTTCCGCCAGAGCGTGTTCCGGCCGATGCCGAGCGCGCGCGCCGCCTCGACCTGAGAGCCGCCGCACGCCTCGAGGACCCGCAGCACGTGCTCGCGCTCGACCTCGGCGAGCGTGCGCGCCGGCGACTCCGCGCGGGCGGCGGGGCGCAGGAGCTCCTCGGGCAGGTGCTCGGGCCGGATCTCGCCGCCGCGGGCGAGCACCGCCGCGTGGCGCATCACGTTCTGGAGCTCGCGGACGTTGCCAGGCCACGCGTAGGCGAGGAGCAGCCGCTCGGCGTCCGGCGCGAGGCCCGCGGGAGGGCGCCGCTCCGCCGAGAGGAACTGGCGCGCGAGGGGGAGGACGTCCTCGCGCCGCTCGCGCAGGGGGGGCAGCCGGAGCACGAGCACCTTGAGGCGGTAGTAGAGATCCTCGCGGAAGCGGCCCTCCGCCACGCGCTGGGGGAGGTCGCGGTGCGTCGCGCAGACGATCCGGACGTCCACCCCGAACGCGCGCGTGTCGCCCACGCGCCGGATCTCGCCGTCCTCGAGCGCCCGCAGGAGCTTGGCCTGGAGGACGAGCGGCATCTCGGCGATCTCGTCGAGGAAGAGCGTCCCACCGTCGGCCGCCTCGAAGAGCCCCTCCTTCTCGGCGGTCGCGCCGGTGAACGCGCCGCGCACGTGCCCGAACAGCTCCGACTCGAGCAGCTCCGCCGGAAGGGCCGCCACGTTCACCGGCACGAACGGCCGGGCGCCGCGCGGGCTCGCGGCGTGGAGGGCGCGCGCGACGACCTCCTTCCCGGTGCCGCTCTCGCCGAGCACCACCACCGGCGCGTCGGAGTCCGCGAAGTCGTGGGCGCGACGGAGGGCCGCCTGCATGGCGGGACCCTCGGCGACGAGGTGGGCCGTGCGCGCGATGCGCGGGACGACGGTGTCGAGCCCGCAGACCTCGCAGGCGTCGTGCACGTGGAGCGGCGGCAGGGAGCGTTCCATGGTGTTCCAATCCGGTGCTTAACGGCGCCCGCGACGCCCCACAACCGCGCGATCGGCGAGCGTTCCCGCGCGGCACGCCGCGTGCTCCTCGGGAGCCCCGAAAGGAAACACGACCGAAATGCCCCACCTCGACCGCAGCGCCACCGTCGCCCAGATCGTCGCCGACCACGCCGTCGCCGCCCGCGTCTTCCAGAAGCACCAGATCGACTTCTGCTGCCACGGGAACGTCACCCTCCCGGAGGCCTGCGCGGGCCGGGAGCTCGACCCCGACGCGGTGTTCGCGGAGCTCGAGGCAGCCCTCCCGGCGAGCGGCGAGGCCTCGCTCGAGGCGGACCCCCGCTCGCTCCCGGTCCCCGCGCTCGTGGCTCACATCGTCTCGCACCACCACGCCTACCTGAGGCGGGCGATCCCGTTCATCGCCCCCCTCGCGGACAAGGTCGCCCGCGTCCACGGGCCGAGGAACGAGAAGCTCGAGGAGCTTCGCCTCACCTTCGCGGAGCTGGCGGACGCCCTCGAGCCGCACCTCGACGACGAGGAGCAGGTGCTCTTCCCGGCGCTCATGTCGCGCAGCCCGGACCCGGCGCTCGTCCGCCGCGAGCTCGAGCGCATGTACGAGGAGCACGTCGCGGTCGGGACGCTGCTCGCGCGGATGCGGGCGCTCGCCGACGGGTACGCGACGCCGGAGTGGGCCTGCTCCTCCTATCGGGTCCTCATGAGCGAGCTCGAGGCGCTCGAGGGCGACGTGCTCCGCCACGTCCACCTCGAGAACCACGTCCTCATGCCGCGGTTCGTCGCGGCGCGGGGAGCCCGGTGCTGAGCACGTCGCCCCCGGCGGTCACCGCTCCGCTCCGCGCGCAGCGCGCCCGCCTGCGCGAGACCCTGGCGGCGATAGACCATCGCGTCGGCGCGCTCGCCGGCCTGGAGGTGGACGCCGCCGTCGCCGAGATGCGCGCCGTCGTGAGCGCGCTCGACGCGTGCCTCAGGCCGCACCTCGCCTGGGAGGAGCGCACCCTGCACCCCGTCGTGGACAAGTACGCCTGCGAGGGCCCCGCCGCGTTCAGCGCGTCGATGCGCTACGAGCACGACATCATCCACCGCTGGAGCGCGGAGCTCGCGCGGCGGGCGGGTGGCGACCCGCGCGCCTTCGTCCGGCACGCGGATCGCCTGCTCGGGGTCGTGCTCGCGCACTTCGAGCTCGAGGAGCACGTCCTCTTCCCGATCCTCGATCGCACGCTCGGCGGCGACGCGTACCGCGCGCAGATCGGCGACCCGCCGGAGGGCTCAGGCCGAGGCGGGAGCCGCTGACGCCTGGGCGGGCTGCGCGACCGAGAGGATGCGGAGCCGCGCGACGCGCCCGTCCGGCAGTGGCCAGGCGATGTCGTCGCCGACGGCGAGCCCGAGCAGGGCCGCGCCGATGGGCGCGAGCACCGAGATGCGGCCCGAGGAGGCGTCGGCGTCCCGCGGGTAGACGAGCACGACCTCGCGACGCACCCCCGTCGCCTCGTCCACGAACGCGACGCGCGCGTCGAGCGTGACGACGTCGGGCGGCGCGACCTCCACCGGGATCGCGCGGTCGAGCTCGGCGTCGAGCTGCTCGGCGGCGGCGGCGTCGCGGCTCGCGAGGTGCTGGTCGACGAGCGCGCGCAGGCGGTCGAGATCGGCGCGGAGGACGTGGATGGGCTTGCGGACGGGCGCGGACATGACGGCTCCTTCGGAGGTCGCCCGCGCGGCCAGCGCGGGGGCGACGGGGGGTGGCTTGGATCCGGCGCGTGACGCGCCGGTCGGGGGACGCTGCCGGGGTGGCGCCTCGCCCTCGCTACAGCGGGGAGCGCGAGGCGCGGGCGAGGAGGCAGGCCGTCTCGCGAGCGCGCGCCGAGCCCGGCGCGCGCGGGGCCACCTGCCGCCGCGGCTGCGGGTGCGCGGAAGGGCGCGGGCGATGGCAGGCGATGGACGACATGCACCCGCTCGTCTAGCGGCGGGCGGGCGGCGCGTCAAGGCGCGGAGGCTCGCCGCTCCATCGGGTCGCGGGCCTCGCGGTCACGATGCGTGCGTCGGCCCGCTCCGCGTCGTATTCATGGCTCGGAACGCTCTGCGCCGCGCCCGCGTGGGCGCCCGCGCAGGAGCCGCCCGGCAACGGAGGGGAACCGATGGAGTACCGCAAGCTCGGCAACAGCGACCTCGTCGTGTCGGAGATCTCGCTCGGCTCGTGGCTCACCTACGGCGGCGGCGTGGCGCGCGCGGAGGCGGAGGGCTGCGTCCGCGCCGCCTTCGAGGCGGGCATCAACTTCATCGACACCGCCAACGTCTACTCCGGCGGGCGGGCGGAGGAGCTCCTCGGGGAGGTGCTCCGGGGCGTGCCGCGCGACTCCTACGTCCTCGCGACGAAGCTCTACTTTCCCATGTCCGAGACGGACCGCGGCCTGTCCGCCGCGCAGATCCGCAAGCAGCTCGACGCCTCGCTCCGGCGCCTCCGCCTCGACCACGTCGACCTGTACCAGTGCCACCGCTACGACCCGGAGACCCCGCTCGAGGAGACGATGGCGGCGCTCACCGAGGCGGTGCGGCAGGGCAAGACCCGCTACCTGGGGTTCTCGGAGTGGAGCGCGGACCAGGTCCGCGCGGCGCTGGCGCTCCCCGGCGAGCGCTTCGTGTCGAGCCAGCCGCAGTACTCGATCCTCTGGCGCGAGCCGGAGGCGGAGATCTTCCCGCTGTGCGCGGCGAACGGGATCGGCCAGATCGTCTGGTCCCCGCTCGCGCAGGGGATCCTCACCGGGAAGTACGCGCCCGGCGCCGCCGTCCCCCCCGGCTCGCGCGCGGCGAGCGCGACGATGGGCACCTTCATCCAGCGGCGGCTCGAGGACCGCGTCCTGGAGGGCGTGCAGCGGCTCCGGCCGATCGCGGCCGAGCTCGGGATCACGCTCTCCCAGCTCGCGCTCGCGTGGGTGCTCCGACGTCGGGAGGTCTCGTCCGCGATCATCGGCGCCTCGCGGCCCGAGCAGGTGACGGAGAACGCGAGGGCGTCCGGCGTGAAGCTCGCGCCCGAGGTGCTGCGGCGCATCGACGAGGCGTTCTCCGGCTAGGTCCGAGCTTCGCGACGCGTGAACCTCGCGCGGCCGTCCGGCCTGCGCGCTCGAGACGTTCGGTGTAAATCACCCAGCGTGAATCCACGTCCCCGGAGCGGCCCGCCGCGGCGCCGCGGCGTGACGCGCGCGTCGGCCCGTTCTCGTGCGGATCCGGACGCTCCCGGCGTTCACTAAAGGTTGCTGGGCGATATCACCCACGCGGATTTGCCTCTCAGCAACCACGCGGCGACCCGGCACTCTTCCCTTACGGTCGCAGGTCACGTTAGACTCACCCCGTTCGGGATCAGGACATGTCGTGAATTGTCCACTTAGGGTGCGCCGTCACCGACAAGGGATCACCCAAACCGGGGATCTCGGTCGGCGCTCCGAAAGGGAGGAGTGCGTCATGAGGGGGAAGCTCTCGCTGCTGTCGCTGCTGTGGGTGGTCGCGCTGCTCGCGTGCAACGGCGCGGGCGACCCGGCACCCGCCGCGCTGGAATCGACCGATTTCGCCGTGGTGAACCAGACGGGCGCGGACGTGTTCCCGCCTCCCACCGGCTCCCAGGCCGCGCCCGCCGCCGCGTCCGACGGGACGAACCACCTCGTGGTCTGGTCCGACGCGCGGGGCGGCACCGGCCAGGATCTGTACGGCGCGCGGGTGAGCAAGGCCGGCGTCGTGCTCGGCTCCGCGCCGATCGTCATCTCCGCGGCCGCCGGCGACCAGGTCGAGGCGAGCGTGGCGTTCGACGGGGCGAACTACCTCGTGGTCTGGCAGGACTCGCGCGGCGCCACCGGGCGCGACGTCTACGGCGCGCGCGTCACGCCGGACGGAACGGTCCTGGATCCGGGCGGCATCCCGATCAGCACCGCGCTCGATCATCAGGTCGAGCCCGCGGTGGCCTTCGACGGCACGAGCTACCTCGTGGTCTGGGAGGACCGCCGGACCGGCTTCGGCGACGTGCGCGGCGCGCGCGTCGCACCGGACGGCACGGTCCTCGCCACGGACCTCGTCATCTCCGGGGCGCCGCTGCACCAGACGCAGCCCGCCGTCGCGTGCGCGACCGGCACCTGCCTCGTGGCGTGGCGCGACGGCCGCGCGGGTAGACCTGACGTGTACGGCGCGCGCGTGGCCGGTTCCACCGTGACGGACCCCGACGGCCTGCCGATCTCGCTGGCGGGCAGCAGCCAGGGCCGCCCGGCGATCGCCTCGGACGGGAGCGGCTTCCTCGTGGCCTGGAACGACACGCGCTCGGGGACGAGCGACGTGTTCGGCAGCCGCGTCAGCGCGTCCGGCCAAGTGCTCGACGCGTCCGGCCTCGCGATCGCCGCCGCGGCGGACGCACAGCAGACGCCGGACGTCGGCTTCGAGGGGGCGTACTACGTGGTCGCGTGGCACGACCGCCGCAGCGGCACCGCGTTCGACGTCTACGCGGCTCGCGTCACGAGCGCAGGCGCGGTGATCGACCCCTCGGGCTTCCTCGTCGGGACGGGCACGGGTGGGGTCACGACCTCCGTCTCCTCCGACCGCGCGGGCCGCGTGCTCGTCGCGTTCGACGCCCTGCTGGCCGTCGACCCCCTCACCACCGTCTCGCGCGTCCGGACGCAGGCGATCACGGTCCGCGCGGAGCTCACGGCCTCGCTCATCGGGAACGGCTCGGGGTCCGTCGTCTCCGAGCCGGCGGGCGTCGACTGCGGCGCGACCTGCGCCGCGATGTTCGACGCGCCCACGGTGGTCACCCTCACGCCCTCGGCGGCGGCCGGCTCGGCGTTCGTCGGGTGGTCCGGCGCCTGCGCCGAGGCGGGGCTCGGGCCCTGCACGCTGACGGTGGACGAGTCTCGCCTCGCCATCGCGAAGTTCTCTCCGCTGTACGCGCTCACCGTCACGCGGGCGGGGGCCGGGACCGGGGACGTCACCTCGGATCCGGCCGGCATCGCCTGCGGCGCGACCTGCGCGGCGGACCTCGTCGAGGGCACGGTCGTGACGCTCTCCGCCACGCCCAGCGCCACCTCCGTGTTCGCGGGCTGGTCCGGCGCCTGCTCGGGGACGGGGACCTGCGTCGTCCCGATGAGCGCCGCGCAGTCGGTCACCGCGACGTTCGTCCCGGGCTACAAGCTCACCGTGTCCAACATCGGCGGAGCGACCGGCACGGTGAGCGGCGGCGCCACCGGTCCCGTGGGGACGGGCACGATCGCGTGCACCACCGGCTCCACCACGGGCTGCACCGCGCTCGTGGCGAGCGGTGACTCCGTCACCCTGCGCGCCGCGCCGGGCACGGACGCCGTGTTCAAGGGCTGGACCGGCGGGTGCACGGGTCTCGGCGACTGCACGCTCACGATGAGCGCCGCGAAGACGGTGACCGCCAGCTTCCAGCCCTCGACCTACACGGTGAAGGTGAGCAGCTCCGGCGGCGGCGTCGGCACCATCACCGGTGAGGGCATCTCCTGCACCACGGGCTCCACCACCGGCTGCTCCGCGGTGGTGGCCAACACGACGCCGTCCACGGTGCTGACCCTGACCGCCACGCCCGACGCGAGCTCGGTGTTCAAGAGCTGGAGCGGGTGCACGAGCTCGTCCGGCAACACGTGCTCCGTCACCGTCTCCTCCGCGAAGAACGTGAACGCGGTGATCCAGCCGAGCACGTATCCCCTCACCGTCACGACCTCCGGCTCCGGCGGCGCGGGCGGGACGGTCACGGGCCCCGGGCTGAGCTGCACGACGGGCTCCACGGCGGGCTGCTCGGCCATCGTCGGGAACGGCGACACCGTCATCCTCACGGCGGCGCCCGACGCGACGTCCGTGTTCAAGCGCTGGAGCGGGTGCACGACCTACGACGGCGCCACCTGCACCGTCACCATGACGGGCGCCAAGACCGCCACGGCCTACTTCGAGCCCGCCCAGTACAAGCTCACCGTGACGACGTCCGGGACGAACGCCGGCGGCACCGTCACGGGCGCCGGGCTCGCCTGCACCACGGGATCCACGGACGGCTGCTCCGCCATGATCGCGAACGGCGCGACGGTGACGCTCACCGCCACGCCCGACGCGAGCTCGATCTTCAGGCGGTGGAGCGGGTGCGCCACCTCGGACGGCGCCACCTGCACCGTCACCATGACGAGCGCCAAGACCGCCACGGCCTACTTCGAGCCGGCCCAGTACAAGCTCTCGGTCGCGGTCTCGGGCGTCTCGGGCGCGAGCGGCTCCGTGAGCGGTCCTGGCATCGCGTGCCAGCCTGGCGCGACGGATGGCTGCTCGACGATGGTGGCCAACGGCGCCACCGTCACGCTCGTCGCCGAGCCCGCCGCCGGCTCCATCTTCAAGAGCTGGGCCGGGTGCACGAGCGTCGACGGCGCGACCTGCTCGGTCTCCATGACGAGCGCGAAGACCGCGACCGCGACGTTCCAGCCGAGCGAGTACCCGCTCACCGTCTCCATCTCGAACATGTACGGCTCGAGCGGCAGCGTCAGCGGCCCGGGCATCACCTGCACGCCGGGCGCGACGACGGGCTGCTCCACCTCGGTCGCGACGGGGACCACGATCACCCTCGTCGCGGAGCCCGCCGCCGGCTCGATCTTCAAGAGCTGGACGAACTGCACCTCCGTGAGCGGCACGAGCTGCAACGTCACCATGACGGCCGCGAAGACGGTGACGGCGACGTTCCAGCCGAGCGAGTTCCCGCTCACGGTCTCCATCACCGGCACGTCGGGCGCGAGCGGGTCGGTGAGCGGCCCGGGCATCAGCTGCACGCCCGGCGCGACGACCGGCTGCACCACCTCGGTCGCGAACGGCGACACGATCACGCTCGTCGCCGAGCCCGCCGCCGGCTCGCTCTTCAAGAGCTGGGCGAACTGCACCTCCGTGAGCGGCACGAGCTGCACGGTCACCATGGCGGCCGCGAAGACGGTGACCGCGTCGTTCATGCCGAGCGAGTACCCGCTCACCGTCACCGTCACGGGGACGTACGGCGCGAGCGGAACCGTGAGCGGGCCGGGGATCTCCTGCGCCCCCGGCGCGACGACGGGGTGCTCGACGACCGTCGCGAACGGCGCGACCGTCACGCTCCTCGCCGCGGCCGCCCCCGGCTCGATCTTCAAGAGCTGGTCGGGCTGCACGGCCGTCGACGGCGCGAGCTGCTCCGTCACCATGACGAGCGCGAAGACCGTGACCGCGACGTTCCAGCCCGCCACGTTCACGCTCACCGTGACGCCCACGGGGCTGGGGCACGGCACGGTGAGCGGGCCCGGCATCGCGTGCACGTCGGGCTCGCCCGACGGCTGCACGGCGGCGATCGACACCGGCACCACGGTGACGCTCTCCGCCTCGCCCAGCTCCACCTGCGACACCTTCGCGGGCTGGTCGGGCGGAGGGTGCATCGGGACGGGGACGTGCACCGTCACGATGACGGCGGCGAAGTCGGTGTCGGCGTCGTTCGGCACGACCGGCGCCACGCTCTGCTACCCCGTCGTGCCCTGACGGCGCGGTCGGGCCGGCTGCTGCCGGCCCGACCTTCACAGGACGGCGTGCATCGCGCGCGGGCCTCCGGGCCCGCGCGTTTTTTCTCGAGCGGGATCGCCGGAGAGGCTGCTGCGCGACTGCTCTAGACGCGCCGCGTCGCCGGGCCGCGCGCGGACCTCCTTCCTGCGGCCATCGAGAACCCTCCCCTCCCCCTGGGGCGTTTCGGCGCACCCCACAAGCTGTAAAGGTTCGCTCTCCACCTGGGTTCCACGCCGGAGGCCGGATGCCCGAGGAGACGATCCTCGAGACGCGCGACCTCGTGAAGGAGTTCGCCGGCTTCGTCGCCGTGAACGGCGTGTCGCTGCGCGTCGCGCGCGGCAGCATCCACGCGCTCATCGGCCCGAACGGTGCGGGCAAGACGACGGTCTTCAACCTCCTCACCCGGTTCCTCCCTGCGACGCGCGGCGCGATCCTGTTCAAGGGGGACGACGTCACGCACGCGCGGCCCGCCGAGGTGGCGCGGCGCGGCATCGTCCGGTCCTTCCAGATGTCCGCGGTGTTCCCGGCGCTCACCGCCCTCGAGAACGTGCGCGTCGCGCTGCAGCGTCCGCTCGGCACCTCCTTCCACTTCTGGCGCTCGGAGCGGACGCTGGACGCGCTCGAGGCGCGCGCCGTCGAGCTCCTCGCGGCGGTCGGGCTCGAGGCCGACCGCGACACCGTCGCGGTCGAGCTGCCCTACGGGCGCAAGCGCGCCCTCGAACTTGCGACCACGCTCGCCCTCGATCCGGAGCTGCTGCTCCTCGACGAGCCGACCCAGGGGATGGGCCACGAGGACGTGGGCCGCGTGGTCGCGCTCATCCGGCGCGTCGCGGCCGGTCGGACGGTGCTGCTCGTCGAGCACAACCTCTCGGTGGTGCAGGACCTCGCGCGGCGCGTGACGGTGCTCGCGCGCGGCGCGGTGCTCGCGGAGGGGAGCTACGACGAGGTCTCGCGCGATCCCGCCGTCCTCGAGGCGTACATCGGAGCGACCCCGTGATCGAGCCCGCGCGCCCCGAGCTCCTGCGCCTCGCGGGCCTCCACGCGTTCTACGGAGAGTCCCACGTGCTGCACGGCGTCGACTTCGCCGTGAGCGCGGGCGAGCTCGTCACGCTCCTCGGCAGGAACGGCTCCGGGCGCACGACCACCCTCAAGGCCATCCTGGGGCTCGTGGGGCGGCGCACGGGCTCGATCATGGTGAGCGGGCACGAGACCATCGGGCTGCCGACCCACCGCATCGTCCAGCTCGGCCTCGGGTTCTGCCCCGAGGAGCGCGGCATCTTCGCGAGCCTCACGGCGGAGGAGAACCTGACGCTCCCGCCGGTCGTCCGCTCGGGGGGCATGTCGCTCGAGGAGATCTACGAGATGTTCCCGAACCTCCGGGAGCGCCGGAGGAGCCCCGGCTCGCGGCTCTCCGGCGGAGAGCAGCAGATGCTCGCGATGGCCCGGATCCTCCGGACCGGGGCGCGGCTGCTCCTCCTCGACGAGATCACCGAGGGGCTCGCGCCCGTCATCGTGCAGGCCCTCGGGCGCGCCGTGCGCGCGCTCCGCGACCGCGGGTTCACGGTGATCCTGGTCGAGCAGAACTTCCGCTTCGTCGCCCCGCTCGCGGACCGTCACGTGCTGCTCGAGCGCGGGCGCGTGGTGGACACGATCACCCGGGACGAGCTCCCGGGAAAGCTGGAGTCGCTGCACCGCTTCCTGGGCGTCTAGCGCCGCCCAACCACGAAGGAGGGCACATGAGCCGGATCCCCCGAGTCGCCTGCTGCCTCGCCGCGCTGCTCGCGGCGCCCACCCTCGCCGCCGACAAGGTCTCGGACGGCGTCGTCAAGATCGGCGTCCTCACCGACATGACGGGCTACTACTCCGACCTCGCCGGCCCGGGCTCCGTGCTCGCCGCGCGGATGGCCATCGAGGACTTCGGCGGCAAGGTCCTCGGCAAGCCCGTCCAGCTCGTCTCGGCCGACCACCAGCTCAAGGCGGACGTCGCCTCCAACACCGCCCGCAAGTGGTTCGACCAGGAGCAGGTGGACGTGATCGCCGACCTGGTCTCGTCGTCCACGGCGGGCGCGGTCATGCCCGTCGCCGCGGAGAAGAAGCGCATCACCCTGCTCTCCGGCCCGGGCACGACCGCGTTCACCGGCGAGAAGTGCACCGCCTACAACGTCCACTGGACGTACAACAACTGGGCGCTCGCGAACGGCACGGGGCGCGAGGTGGTGCGCCAGGGCGGCGACACCTGGTACTTCGTCACGGCCGACTACATCTTCGGCCGCTCGCTCGAGGAGGACACCACGAAGGTGGTGAAGGCCGCGGGCGGCAAGGTGCTCGGGTTCGCCCGGCACCCCTCGCCGGGCACGACCGACTTCTCGAGCTACCTGCTGCAGGCGCAGTCGTCCGGCGCGAAGATCGTCGGCCTCGCGAACGCCGGCGCCGACACCGTGAACTGCATCAAGCAGGCGAACGAGTTCGGCGTCACGCCCAAGCAGAGCCTCGCGGGCCTGCTCGTCTTCATCACCGACGTCCACAGCCTCGGGCTCGACACCGCGAAGGGCATGTACCTCACCACCGCGTTCTACTGGGACATGAACGACGAGACGCGCAAGTGGTCGGAGCGCTTCTTCGCTAAGCACAAGAAGATGCCGACCATGGTCCAGGCGGGCGTGTACTCGTCGGTCATGCACTACCTGAAGGCGGTGCAGGCGGCGGGCACCGACGACGCGGACGCGGTGATGGCGAAGATGAAGGCCACGCCGGTGAACGACTTCTTCGCCAAGAACGCGCGCATCGGGCCCGACGGGCTCCTCCGCCACGACATGTACCTCGCCCGCGTGAAGGCGCCGGGCGCGTCCAAGAAGCCTTGGGACTACTACGAGATCGTGAAGACGATCCCGGCCGCCGAGGCGTTCCCGACCGTCGAGCAGCAGGCCTGCCCGCTCGCGAAGTCCGCCTCGCCCGCGGTGATGAAGAAGTAGCGTCGCGCGATGCAGGCGCTCTTCGGGCAGCTCCTCGTCGGCCTCATCAACGGGTCGTTCTACGCGCTCCTGTCGCTGGGGCTCGCGATCATCTTCGGGCTGCTCAACGTCGTGAACTTCGCGCACGGCGCGCAGTACATGATGGGCGCCTTCGCCGCGTGGATGGCGACGACGTACCTCGGGGTCGGCTACTTCTGGGCGCTCCTGCTCGTGCCCGCGGCGATGGGCCTCGTGGGCGTCGCCGTGGAGCGGCTGCTCCTGCGGAGGCTGTACGGGCTCGACAACCTGTACGGCCTCCTCCTCACCTTCGGCCTCACGCTCATCGCCGAGGGCCTGTTCCACCAGGCCTACGGGAACTCCGGGAGCACCTACCCGGTGCCCGCCGCCCTCCGGGGCGGCGTGAACCTCGGGTTCATGTACCTGCCCCTCTACCGGGCCTGGGTGGTGGTCGTGTCCGTCGTCGTGTGCGCGGCGAGCTGGTTCGTCATCGAGCGGACCAAGCTCGGCGCGTACCTGCGGGCGGGCACGGAGAACCCGAGGCTCCTGCAGGCCTTCGGCGTCAACGTGCCGCTCATGTTCACGCTCACCTACGGCTTCGGCGTGGCGCTCGCGGCCTTCGCCGGGGTGATGGCGGCGCCGGTCTACCAGGTGACCCCGCTCATGGGGAGCTCGGTCATCATGGTGGTGTTCGCGGTGGTCGTGATCGGCGGCATGGGCTCCATCGCGGGCTCGATCTTCACCGGCATCGGCATCGGGCTCGTGGAGGGGCTCACGCGCTACCTCTACCCGGAGGCCTCGAGCGTGGTCGTGTTCGTGGTGATGGCGCTCGTCCTGCTCGTCCGCCCGGCCGGGCTGTTCGGGAGGCAGCGATGAGCGGCCGCGCGCTGCGGGCCTGGGCGTGGGCGGCGATGGTGCTCGTGGGCCTCGCCGCGCCGTACCTCGTCTACCCGGTCTTCGCGATGAACGTGCTCTGCCTCGCTCTGTTCGCGAGCGCGTTCAACCTCCTGCTCGGCTACGCCGGGCTCCTCTCCTTCGGCCACGCGGCGTTCCTCGGCTCCGCGGCCTACGTCACGGGGATCACGCTGCGCACCTGGGGGCTGCCGACGGAGCTCGGCGTCCTCGCGGGCACCGCGGTCGCGACCCTGCTCGGGCTCGTGTTCGGTGCCCTGGCGATCCGGCGCTCCGGGATCTACTTCGCGATGATCACGCTCGGCTTCGCGCAGCTCGTCTACTTCCTCGTCGTCCAGCTGCCCTGGACCGGGGGCGAGGACGGGCTGCAGGGGATCCCCCGCGGCAAGGCGCTCGGCGTCCTCGCGCTCGACGGGCCGATCACGACCTACTACTTCGTCTACGCGGCGTTCCTCGCCGGCTTCTGGCTCATCCAGCGGGCCATCCACTCGCCCTTCGGCCACGTGCTCCGCGCGATCCGCGAGAACGAGCCGCGGGCGCTGTCGCTCGGCTACGACGTCGCGCGCTACAAGCTGCTCGCGTTCGTCCTCTCGGCCGCCCTCTCGGGCCTCGCAGGGTCGCTCAAGGCGGTCGTGCTCCAGTTCGCGTCGCTCTCCGACGTCCACTGGCACCGCTCCGGCGAGGTCGTGCTCATGACGCTGCTCGGCGGCATGGGGACGGTGCTGGGTCCGTCGGTCGGAGCGCTGCTCGTCGTCACCCTCGAGAACTACCTCGCCGACGTGGGATCGTGGGTGACGGTCATCACCGGCGCGGTGTTCGTTGCGTGCGTGCTCGCGTTCCGGCGCGGCATCGTCGGCGAGGTGCGCGCGCTGGTGCGCCGCTCGTTCATCGGAGGGAAGCCATGACGGTGGAGATCCAGGGACGCATCGCGGTGGTGACCGGCGCCGCGAGCGGCATCGGGCTCGAGATCGCGACACAGCTCGCGCAGGCGGGCGCGCGCGTGACGCTCGCGGACCTGAACGGCCCCGCCGCCGCCGCGGCGGCGGGCGCGATCGCCGAGGGCGGCTTCGCGGTGCGCGGGGTCGCCTGCGACGTGACGAGCGAGGCGGAGGTGAGCGCCGTCCTCGAGGAGGTGGTCGCCGAGGACGGGCGCCTCGACGTGCTCGTGAACAACGCGGGGCTGCAGCACGTCGCGCCCATCGAGGAGTTCCCCACCGAGCGCTTCGAGCTGCTCCTGCGCGTGATGCTCGTCGCGCCGTTCCTCGCGACGAAGCACGCCTTCCCGGTGATGAAGCGCCAGGGCTTCGGCCGGATCCTGAACATCGCGTCGGTGAACGGCCTCGTCGGCTTCGCGGGAAAGTCCGCCTACAACAGCGCGAAGCACGGCCTCATCGGGCTCACGAAGGTCGCGGCCCTCGAGGGCGCCCCGCACGGCATCACCGTGAACGCCCTCTGCCCGGGCTACGTGGAGACCCCCCTCGTCCGGAACCAGCTGGCGGACCTCGCCCGCACGCGCGGCGTGCCGCTCGAGCGCGTCCTCGAGGAGGTCATCTACCCCCTCGTGCCGCTCAGGCGGCTGCTCACTCCGCGCGAGGTGGCCGACTACGCGCTGTTCCTCACGAGCGACGGCGCCGCGGGCATCACCGGGGCGGCCGCGGTGATCGACGGAGGGTACACGGCGCAGTAGGACCGGCGACCCTCGACCCCGACCTCGACCCCGCCCCCCGCGGACGCGACCACGCCCGCCTCCGCCTCCCCTCAGCGCGTGTGGACCGTCACGACCGCGGAGAGGCCCGCGCGGAGCGAGAGGTCCGGCGGAGGAGACACCCAGGCGATCCGGACGGGCACGCGCTCGACGACCTTCACGAAGTTGCCGGAGGCGTTGTCCGGCGGGAGCAGCGCGAAGCGCGCGCCGGTGCCGCCGGAGATGCTCTCGACTCGCCCCTCGATCGTCCGGCCCGAGTAGGCGTCCACCTCGACCTCCACCTTCTGCCCGGGGCGGAGCGCGCCGGTCTGCGTCTCCTTGAAGTTCGCGACGACGTAGGTGCGATCCGGCACGAGCTGCCCCAGCACCTGTCCGGGCGCCACGATCTGGCCGACGCGCGCGCCGAGCCGCGAGACGACGCCGTCGGCGGGAGCGCGGACCTCCGTGTAGCCGAGCTGGAGCTTCGCGAGCGCGAGCGCGGCCTCGGCGCTCTTCTCGCGCGCCTGGGCGAGCTCGGCGTTCGCGAGCGCGGCGGCGTACTGCGCGCGGTTCGCGCCGGCGCCCGCACGCGCGGTCTCGCTCGACACGCGCGTCGCGTCGTACTGGCTCGCCGCGATGGCCTCGCCCTTCTTGAGCTCGTCGGCCCGCCGCAGGTCCGACAGGGCCTTCTCCGCCTCGGCCTCCCCGCGGGTGACGGTGGCCCGGGCGGCGCCCACCTGGGCGTCGGCGGCCTGACCCTGGGCGCGCGCGGTCGCGAGCTCCGCCTCGGCCTGCCGGACGCGCAGCTCGTAGTCGGCGGGGTCGAGCCGCAGGATGGGCTGGCCCGCCTTCACCGGGGCGTCGTCCTTCACGAGCAGCTCGGCGACGGGACCGCCGACGCGCGCCGCGAGGGCGACCACGTCCGCCTCGACCTGCGCGTCGTCCGTCACCTCGTCCCCGCGGTGCAGGTACTCCCAGCCGGCGAACCCGCCGAGGACCAGGAGCGCCACGGCGGCGCCGCCCAGGATCACGCGGCGCCGCGATCGCCCCGGAGCGGGCGCGGCGGCCGCCGGGGGAGGCGCCGCGGGGAGCGGCCTGACCTCGTGGAGCTTCGGATCGGAAGGGGTCATCTTCTACATCTCCATCTCGACGTGCACCGGCTCGCCGGAGCCACGCCTGGCCTTGAGGAAGAAGAGCAGCGGCAGGACGCAGAGGAAGAGGAGGCCGGTGAGGAGCAGCACCTTCTCGAAGGACAGCACCATCGCCTGCCGCCGGACGATGCCGTCGAGGGCGCGGAGCGCGGCCTCGCGCGCGGCGACCGGGTCGAAGCCGCGCTGCTGGAACCCCGCCGCGAGCTGCGCGAGGCGCGACTGCACCTCGGGCCGGTCCACCGTGAGGTGGCTCGCGACGGCGGCGCGCGCGTGGACGCCGTAGCGGGAGAGCAAGGTCGCGAACACCGCGAGGCCCATCGAGGCGCCCACCTGGCGGAGCAGCGAGTTCAGGCCCGTCGCGTCCGCGAGCCGCATGCGCGGGACGTTCGACAGCGCGACCGTGGTGAGGGGCACGAACAGGAAGCTGAACCCCACGCCCTGGACCAGGATCGCGTGGGTGATGCCCGCGGCGGAGGTGGCCAGCGTCACGTGCGACACCGCGAAGGCGCCGTAGGCGACGAGGAGCACCCCGATCGCGATGAGGAGCCGCGCCGACACCTTGCCGTAGAGCCGCCCCACGATCGGCGTCACCGCCATCATGACGAGCACGCGGGGCATGAGCGCGAGCCCCGACTGCATCGCGGTGAACCCGAGCAGCTCCTGCATGAAGAGCGGCAGGAGGAACATGCTCGCCATGAGGATCGAGAACATCACCGCGCCGATCAGGGTCCCGGAGGTGAAGACCGGATCCTTGAAGAGGCGGAGGTTCACGGCGGGGGCCTTCGCGGTGAGCTCGCGCCACACGAACAGCGCGAGGCCGACGACCGCCACCGCCGCGGCGGCGACGATGAGCCCGGACTGGAACCAGTCCTCCTGCTGGCCCTCCTCGAGGAAGAACTGCAGGGCGGCGAGGCCGACGGCGAGGAGCGCGATGCCGAGCCAGTCGAGGTTCCGCCGCTGCTCGGCCGCCGCGGCGGCGTTCGCGGCGCGGATGTCCTCCGGCTCCTGCACGAACTGCCAGACCATGAACAGGCCGAGCGCGCCGACGGGCAGGTTGATGAAGAAGATCCACGACCAGTGATAGTTGTCGACGATGTAGCCGCCCAGCGTCGGGCCGATCGCGGGGCCGACCATCACGGCCATCCCGAAGAGCGCCATCGCCATTCCCTGCTCCTTCGGCGGGAAGGTCTGGCGCAGGATGGCCTGCTCGGTGGGCTGCAGCGCCCCCGCCCCGAGCCCCTGGAGCGCGCGGAACAGGACGAGCTCGGGGAGGCTCGAGGCGACGCCGCACAGCGCCGACCCGGCGAGGAAGAGCACGAGGCTCGCCAGGTACACGCGCTTCTGGCCGAAGAGCCGGCCGAGGAACGCCGTGAGGGGCATCACGATGACCGTCGCGATGACGAAGCCGGTCGTGATCCAGGTGATCTCCTGGACCGTCGCCCCGACGGCCCCGCGGATCTGCGGCAGCGCGACGTTCACGATCGACGAGTCGATCGCGCCCATGAGCGTCCCGAACGTCACCGAGACGGTCACGAGCCACTTGTTCGGCACCGGCCGGGCGGCGGCCATCGGCGCGGAGAGCGTGGCGGTGCTCACCGGCGTGCTCCCTCCAGGAAGAGCTCGAGCAGCGCGGCCGCCGCGCGATCGAAGGGTGCGTGCTCCTCGATGGTGCGGGTGAGCACGATCCGGACCATGCCCACGAAGGCGAGCGCGAACACGCCGGCCTCGTCCTTCCGGAGCTCTCCGGACGCGATCGCCCGCCGGACGACGGCCTCGACCCGCGCCGTGAGCTCGTCGCCGAGCCGCGCCGGCCGCGCCCGCGCCGGCCCCTCGCCCGCCTGCACGAGCACGGTGAGGAACGGCCCATGGGCCGCCGCGTGCTCGCTGACGGCCTCGAGGTAGGCGCGGAGCTGGGTCGCGACCGGCTCGCCCCTCACGGCCGCGATCGCCGCGTCGACGCGGGCGAGCAGCCGCTCGCGCCGCGAGCGCGCGAGCGCGCCGAGCAGCGCCTCGCGATCCGCGAAGTGGTTGTAGAGGGTGCCCACCGCGACGCCGGCCCGAGCGGCGATCCGCTCCATGCGCGCGGCGTGCAGCCCCTCGCCCGCGAACTCCTGCTCCGCCGCCTCGAGGATGGCGCGGCTGGTCTCCTCGCGGAGGCGGTCGCGCAGGCGGGGGTGGACTGAGGAGCGGGTCATTCGATGAATCTCCGTTCAACTTATGAACCCGACTTAATCCGATTTGTCGCAGGCGTCAACCGGCGCGCGCGTTCCCGCACGCGGTGGACTGCTCGCCAGGAGCCCGCGCCCCCTCCGGGCAGCGGCGGCGTCCCTCGTCGGGGAGAATCTCCCCGCCGCGGGCGCGAACCGTCCCCGTTCTCCCCGACCCCGACCGCTCGGGCGGGGCCACGCCGCTCGATCGGCCGCAACCCACTCGGCCGGCTTCTCCGTGACGTGCCGGCGCGAGCGCCACATCTTACGCTCGGTGACCATGTCACCCGCCGATCCTCGAGCCCCTGCCCCGCCGCCGCGCTCGCGGCGCTGGGCGCGCGCGCGCGTCGTCCGCGCGGTCGCCCGCGTCGCGTGGATGGACGTCGTCGCCTTCCTGGGAGCGAGCGCCGCGATGCTCCCGATCCTCCGGCGCCGGCGCCCGCTCGGCCGCGAGCTGCACCCGGGCGACGCGGTCGCCCCGACGCCGCCCACCGACCGCCGCGCCTCGCAGGCCTGAGCCCCCGAATGCGCATCGGCATCGTCACCGAGTACTACTACCCGAGCATCGGCGGCGTTCAGGAGCACGTCCACCACTTCGCCCGCGAGGCGCGCCGCCTCGGCCACGTCGCGCGCATCGTCACGAGCGAGATGCCGGATCTCGCCGCGGCCGGCGCCGCCGGCGGCCCGGGCGTCGCCGAGGCACCGGACGTGCTGCGCGTGGGGCGGAGCGTCCCGCTGTACCTGAACGGCGGCTTCGGACGCGTGTCCGTCGGCTATGGCCTCTCCCGGACGGTGCGCGAGACGCTCGAGCGGGAGCGGTTCGACGTCGTGCACGTGCACTGCCCGCTCACCCCGGTCCTCCCCTGGCTCGCGATCCACCACGCGCGCTGCCCGGTGGTCGGGACCTTCCACACGAACTTCCGCCCCGGCCGCGCCTGGGCGCTCACGCAGCTCTGGCAGCGCCGCTACCTCGAGCGGCTCGACGCGGCCGTCGCGGTGTCCCACGCGGCGGCAGGGCCGTACGAGCAGCGGCTGCGCGCCAGCTTCCGCATCATCCCGAACGGCGTGGACACGGAGCGCTTCGGCTCGGGCCAGCGGCTCGAACGCTTCGACGACGGACGCCTCAACGTGCTCTGGGTGGGGCGGCTCGAGCCGCGCAACGGCCTCGACGTGATGATCGAGGCGTTCGCCCTCCTCCGCCGCTCCTTGCCCGCGCGGCTCCTCGTCGTCGGGGACGGTCCGCTCCGCGGCCGCTACGAGGACCGGGTCCCGCCGGAGCTCCGCGACGAGATCGTGTTCGCGGGCGTCTCCCGTGACGACCGGCCGGACTGGTACGCGACCGCGGACGTCTACTGCGCGCCCACCCGCATCGCGTCGTTCGGGGTGACGCTCCTCGAGGCGATGAGCGCCGGGAAGCCCGTCCTGGCGTCGGACATCGCCGGCTTCCGGGAGGTCATGCAGCACGAGCGCGAGGGAGAGCTCCTCCCGCCGGCCGACCCGGCGGCGTGGGCGCGCGCGCTCGCGCGGCTCGCGTCGGACCGCGCGCTCGCGGCGGCCTACGGTGCGCGCGGCAAGCTCACCGCGACGCGGTACGCGTGGCCGCGGGTGGCGCGCCAGGTGCTCGAGCTGTACCGCGCGGTCGGCGCGGCCTGAGCGGCACCTCGGGTGATCGCGCGCGCCGTCGTATAGGATTCTCCGGGGACCCGATGCCGCTCCGCAAGCAGGCCCTCCTCGCGGTCGCCGTCGCCGCGCTCGCCGCCCTCCTCGGCGGCGCCGCGCTCCTCGCCGTGCGCGGCAGCCCATTTGCGGGGCTCGGGCTCGCGGCGGTCACCCTCGCGCTCGCCGCGGCCGCCGCCGACGCGCTGTGGCCGTCGTTCGATCCCGGCGGGACGAGCCTGCGCGCCGGGCGCCGCGATCGCCCCGAGGTCGCCCTCACCTTCGACGATGGGCCGGGGCCGGACACGGGCGCGGTGCTCGACGCCCTCGACCGCGCCGGCGTGAAGGCCACCTTCTTCGTGCTCGGCCGCGCCGCCGAGGCGGCCCCCGAGCTCGTGCGCGAGACGGCCCGGCGTGGGCACCTCGTCGCACAGCACGGCCACGGCCACGTGAAGCTCCACCTCGCGGGGCCGGCCACCCTCGCGGCGGAGCTCGACCGCGGCGCCGCCGCGATCCGCGCGGCGGGGGTCGAGCCGGCGCCGTTCTTCCGCGCGCCGCACGGCTTCAAGTCGGCGCTGCTCCGCCGGGCCCTGCGGAGACGCGGCCTCGTGCTCGTCGCGTGGACGCGCGGCGTCTGGGACACGGAGCGGCCGGGCGCCGCGGCGATCGCGGATCGCGCCTGCGCCCGGATGCGCGGCGGCGAGATCCTGCTGCTCCACGACGGCGCCGGCGAGGCGGCCGGCGAGCGCGACCCCGCGCCGGCGCGACGCCGGGAGCAGACGGCCGAGGCGATCCCCGAGCTCGTCCGCCGCTGGCGCGCCGCGGGGTTTCGCTTCGTGACGCTCGACCGGCTCGAGCGATCTCCGCGCGCCGCGGGCGGTGGCCTCGCCGCGCGGCTCGGCGGGCTCGCCGTCCTGGCCCTCCTGGTGACGCTCGGGCTGCGTCACGCCGACGTCCGGGGCGTCGCGCGCGCGCTCGCCGGCGCCGACCCGGCGCTGCTCCTCGCGGCGGCGCTCGCGAACGTGGGCGGGCTCGCGGCGCAGGCGCTGCGCTGGCACGTGCTCGTCCGTCCCGTGGCGCCACGCGCGACCTACGGCGCGAGCTTCCGCGCCCTCGTCGGCGGCTACGCGCTCGGCCTCGTGCTGCCGGCGCGCGCCGCCGACCCCGCCCGCGCCCACCTGCACGCGCGCGCGAGCGGGAGCCCCACCGCCACGCTCCTCGCCACCGTCGGCCTCGATCACCTCACCGCCTCGTTCGCCTTCCTGGGCGGGCTCGGGCTCTTCGGCCTGTTCGCGCCCCTGCCCGGCTGGGCTCGCTCCGCCGCGTGGTCCACCCTCGCCGTCGCGACCGCCGCCGCCGCCCTCGCGGCGCTCCTGGCGCGGCGCGAGGGGGCCGCCGCGCACGCGGGGTGGCTCGCCCGGACCTGGGCGCGCCTGAGGAGCGGCCTCACGGCGGCGGGCGACCCGCGCGTCGTCGCGAGATCGCTCGCCGCCGCGCTCCTCGGCTGGACGGCGGAGACGCTCGTCGCGCTCCTCTGCCTCCCCGCGCTGCACATGCCCGCCTCGCTCACGGTGGCGGTGCTCATGGTGGTGGCGACGACGCTCTCCTCGGCGGTGTCGGTCTCGCCGGGGAACGCCGGCGTCTTCGAGCTCGCGGCCGTCGTCGCGCTGGAGGCGCTCGGCGTCGACCGGGAGCTCGCCCTCGCCTACGCGCTCGGCTTCCACCTCGTGCACGTCGTGCCTGTGGCCTTGCTCGGGGTCGCGTTCGCCGCCCGAGGCGGGACGCGCGACCTCATGGGCACGCCGGCGGGCGCGCCGCCGGACGAGGCCCGCTGACTCGCCGCGGCGGCGAGGCGAGGACGGCCGCGCCCCACCGCCGCGCCCGCGGCTCACGCGTGCGCGCGCGCCTCCTCCG
>NZ_JALCZB010000074.1:0-22846 GCF_022690745.1 Anaeromyxobacter sp. SG64
GCGCGCGCCGGGAGGCGGACGAGGAGGCCCGCCGCGCGCGAGATGCGGAGGAGAAGGCGGCGAGCGAGGCGGACGCTCGCCGGCGGCTCGAGGGCGAGCTCGAGCGGCTCCGGGTGCAGCTCGACGAGGAGCGACGCGCCGCGGAGCAGCGCATCCAGAGCGTCATCGCGCGCGCCGCCGCCGAGGAGCAGGCCGCGGAGGAGCTCCGGCGCATCGCGGACGAGGAGGCGCGCGCCGAGGCCGAGGAGGCGGCGCGCAGGCGCGAGGCGGAGGAAGAGACGCTGCGCCGCGCCATCGAGAGCGCTCGCACCGAGATGGAGGACCTGCGCCGGCGCAGCGCCGAGGAGGCGCGGCGCAGGGAGGACGCGGAGGAGGAGCTCCGCCGGATCGCGGAGGAGGCCGCCCGCGGGCCGGAGGCGTTCCCGTTCCCCGACGAGGCTGCGGCCCCGTTCCGCGCCGCCCCCGCCACGTCGCCGTCCGACGACGCGGCGCGGCGGCGCGTGGCCGCCCTGCGCGGCCGCGAGCCCGCCGACGCGCCTGCGGCCGCGCCCCCGGAGTTCCTGGATCCGCCCGAGCCCGACGCCGCCACCCCCCGGCTTCCCCCGCCGCCGGCCGAGCTCCGCAGCGGGACCCTCGCCGACCTGCCCGCCCCGCGGCTCCTCGCGCTCGCGGCGCGCACGAAGGCGAGCGGCCGCATCGACGTCCAGGGCGAGGCGTCGCGCTCGATCCATCTCGAGGAGGGCCGCGTCGTCGGCGCGACGAGCGGCGATCCGTCCGACCGCATCGAGGAGCTGGCGCTCCGCTTCGGCCTCCTCACGCGCGACCAGCACCGCCAGATCGCGGCCGCCGCCGCGGCGCTTCCCTCGCGCCGGGCGGCGCTGCTCCTGCTCGAGCGCGGGTTCCTGAAGCCGACGGAGCTCACCTCGCTCGTGCGCCGCCGCGTCGAGGAGGTCGTGTTCGGCGTCTTCGCCGAGCCGGAGGCGCGGTTCCGCTGGGCCGCGGCGCACGTGCCGCCCGAGGAGCGCATCGCCCTCGAGCGCGGCCCGCTCGCGCTCGCCGTCGAGGGCGTTAGGCGCCGCTGGCTCGCCGCGCGCGTCGACGAGGTGCTCGGTGGCCCGGGCACCCTCCTCGTCCCCGCCGAGGGCGCGCCCGCGGTCGCGGACCTCGGCCTCTCGCCGGAGGAGCGGCGCGCCGTCTCGCTCGCCGACGGCCTCCGGACGCTCGACGAGATCGTCGCGGCGAGCCCGCTCGACGCGCTCTCGACCCGCCAGGTCCTCGCCGCCCTCGTCCTCGTGGAGGTGCTGCGCGTCCGGGTGCTGCAGGGGGGCCGCCCCGTGGCCGCGGCCACGGCGGCCATCGACGTGGCGCGGATCCGCGAGAAGCTCGATCAGGTGCGACGCGCCGACTACTTCACCATCCTCGGGCTCGGCCGCCTGTGCACCCCGCACGAGGTCCGGGAGGCGGCCGAACGCCTGTCCGCCGAGCTCGACGCCGCGCGGCACGCGGGCCTGCGCGGAGAGGGCCTCCCCGCCGTCCTCGACGAGATCCAGGGCGTCGTCACGGACGCCCGCGAGGTGCTCGCAGACGACCGGCTCCGCGCGGAGTACCTCGGCGGCCTGGGTGAATGAGCGCCGGGGAGGTGCGGCCGGCCCGCGCATGGATTAAGAAAGCGGCCGGACTCGTTGGAGTGACCTGACCTCATGGTGCGTGAAATCGTCATCTGGCCCGACCCGATCCTCAAGGAGGTCGCGAAGCCCGTCGATCGGGTGGACGACTCCATCCGCCGCCTGCTCGACGACATGGCCGAGACCATGTACGCCGCCGACGGCGTCGGCCTCGCCGCGCCGCAGATCGCGGTGCTGAAGCGCGTCATCGTCATCGACACCTCGCCGCGGCAGGAAGGGCAGAAGCTCCTCCACCTCGTGAACCCGGAGATCGTCCGCTACGAGGGGGAGACGACCTGGACCGAGGGGTGCCTGTCGATCCCCGGCGAGGCCGAGGACGTCGACCGCGCCGCGAAGGTCTGGGTGCGAGCGCTCGACTACCACGGCAAGCCGTTCGAGCTCGAGGCCGACGACCTGCTCGCCATCGCGCTCCAGCACGAGACCGACCACCTCCAGGGCACGCTGTTCGTGGACCACCTCTCGAGCCTGAAGCGCGAGCTCATCCGCAAGCGGATGAAGAAGCTCAAGACGCAGCGGGCCGAGGAGTCCGCCCGGGCAGTGAGGGACGCGCCCAAGCACGAGCGGGCACTTTAACGGGGGCTGCGCCCCCGCCCCGCCGAGCGAAGCTCGTCGGGGCCCCACCCCGGCTCGCCGGGTCCCGTGCGACGCCGCGGGCGGCTTCGCCGCTTCCGCGGCGTCGCCCCGGCGGGCTCGCTTCGCTCGCCTGTTAGCGAATCATGATCGGCCGTTTAGCCCCCGCAGGGCCTGGCTCCAGGCCGCGGCGCGGGGCTCGTACGTGGCGAGTCACGGGAGGTGCCCGCCATGCTCTCCGGCACGCTCGCCCCGCTGCGCTGCGACGAGCTCTCAGAACGGCTCTCCGAGCTGATCGACGGAGAGCGCGATCCTGCCGTCCTGGTCCGCGTCAGGCTCCACGTCGCCCGCTGTCCCCCGTGCGCGCGGCTCGCGCTCGAGCTGCTCGCCACCGTCGAGGCGATGCACGGGCTCTCCCGGCTCGTACGCCCGCCGCCGAGCGCGCTTCATTAAGGCCGCTCGGCGTCAGCGGCGGGACTCGGGCAGCCGCGCCGCACGCCACGCCAGCATGCCGCCCGCGAGCTGTACGGCGTCGAAGCCGCGCTCTCGCAGCAGGCGGACCGCGGGCGGGCTGCGGTGCGCGGACAGGCAGATCGCGACCACCGGCCGCGTGCGATCCAGCGCGAGCGCCTCCAGCCCCGAGACGAGCGCCGTGACGGGGACGTTCACGGCTCCGCGGATGTGCCCCGCCGCGAACTCCGCCGCCGAGCGGACGTCGAGGAGGTGCGGCGCAGGCTTCTTCGAGATCCGGTCGTTCAGCTCGTGCGCCGCGATCTCCGGGACGCGCCCGAAGGGAAACCACCAGGGGAGCTTCATGCCGCCATGAGAGCCGCGCCGTCGCGGGCGGGTTCGGCGGCCGCCATCCGGGCGAGGCTCGCCCTCCCGGCGAACCGGCGCGCGTGCCGGCTGGCTCGCACGGGGGAGGGGCCATGGCACGAATCGTGGTCATCGGCGGCGTCGCAGCAGGCATGAGCGCCGCGAGCCAGGCGAAGCGCCGCGCGCCGGAGGCGGAGGTCGTGGTGCTCGAGCGCGGACCCCACGTCTCCTACGGCGCGTGCGGCATGCCCTACAACCTCCTCGACCCGGCCCGGCCGATCGAGGACCTCGTGGTGATCACGCCGGAGCGCTTCCGCCGCGAGCGCGGGATCGACGTCCGCACCGGGCACGAGGCGACCGGGATCGACGTGGAGCGCCGCGTCGTGCACGGGCGCGACCTCGCGTCCGGTCGCCCCTACGAGCTCCACTACGACGCGCTCGTGGTCGCGACCGGTGCGCGCGCCGTCCGGCCGCCGCTGCCGGGGATGGAGCTCCCCGGCGTGTTCGTGCTGCGCGAGCTCACCGACGGCGCCGCGATGAAGCGCTTCCTCGCCGAGGCCGCCCCGCGGCGCGCGGTGATCGTCGGCGCCGGGTACGTCGGCATGGAGATGGCGGAGGCGCTGCGCGCGCGGGGCCTCGAGGTCACGGTGCTCGAGAAGCTCGAAGAGCTGCTGCCCGGCTTCGCCCGCCCGCTGGTGGACGAGGTCGCGGCCGAGCTCGGGCGGCACGGGGTCGAGGCCCACACCGGCCTCGCGGTCCAGGAGATCCGGCGCGAGGGCCGAGGCCTCGTCGTGGCGACCGATCGCGGCGCGTTCCCGGCCGAGCTCGTGCTCGTCTCCGTCGGCGTGCGCCCGAACACCGCGCTCGCGCAGGCGGCGGGGATCGTCCTCGGCGCGAGCGGCGCGATCGCCGTCGACGACGCGCAACGGACGAGCGCGCCCGCGGTGTGGGCGGCGGGCGACTGCGCGGAGGCGCGGCACCTCGTCACCGCCCGCCCCGCGTGGATCCCGCTCGGGACGACCGCGAACAAGCAGGGCAAGGTGGCCGGCGCGAACGCCGCCGGCGCGGACGAGCGGTTCGGCGGGATCGTCGGGAGCGCTGCGTTCAAGGTCTTCGGGCTGGAGGTGGGGCGGACCGGGCTCGGCCCCGCGGACGCGAGCCGCTCGGGCCTCGACTTCGTCACCGCCACCTCGACGCACCGCAGCCGCGGTCACGCCTACCCCGGCGCGAGCACGCTCACCACGGTGCTCGTCGCGGAGCGCGGGTCCGGGCGGCTGCTGGGGGCCCAGCTGGTCGGCGCCGAGGGCGTCACGGGCCGCGTCGACGTGCTCGCGACGGCGCTCACCGCCCGGATGACGGTCTCCGACCTGGAGCAGCTCGATCTCGCCTACGCACCCCCGCTCGCTCCGGTGTACGACCCCATCCTCGTCGCGGCCGGCGTGACCGCGAAGGAGCTCGCGAAGGGCCGCCGGCCCTCCTGACGTCAGGGGCGCGCGAGGCCGCCGCCGTGGGGGCGGGAGGGTGCACCGCAGCGGCTACAGCCGCTCGTCGATGGCGCGATTCGACATCGCGTCCGCCTGCCCGTTCTCCTCGCGCGGGATGTGGCGGACCTGGATCCAGCTGAAGCCCTTGAGGAGCGCCTGCGCCTCGTCGTGGAGCGGCTTCAGGTGCTCGGCCTTCACGGCGTAGTCGCCGGCGAGCTGCTTCACGAGCAGCTCGGAGTCGGCGAACACCTCGAGCTCCTTGATGCCCATCGCCTTCGCGCGCCGGAGCCCGAGGATGAGCCCCATGTACTCGGCGACGTTGTTCGTGGACTCGCCGAGGAACTTGCCGACCTTCGCGACGATGTGGCCGTCGGGGCTCACGATCACGGCGCCGGCGCCGGCCGGGCCGGGGTTGCCGCGCGCCGCGCCGTCGGTGAAGAGCCGGGTGCGCTTCTCGCGCTCCTCGACCACGGCCGCCGCGGCCTGGGCCGCCTCGCGCTCCGCCTGAGCGGCGCGCTCGCGGCGGCGCTGCTCGCGCTCCGCCTTCGAGAGGTCCATCGCCTCGTCGAGCTCCGCGGCGGAGCGGGCCGCCGCCTTCTCGACGTCGGTCTGCTTGCGGACCTTGATGCCCTTCGAGCCGCCGGGGGCGGCGGCCTCTCGCGCCTTCTCCGCCTCCTCGATGCGATCGGCGGCGGCGTCGATGAGCTTGCCGAGCGTGTCGCGGTCGTACCCCGAGTAGCGCTGGAGCGTCCGGGGGAGCTGCTCGTTCGCGGCGATGAAGCGGAGGAGCTCGGCCAGGACGGGCTTCGCCACGGGGCGCCCTAGGCCGGCGACGGCGCCGGCGGGTTCACCGCGTCGGCCGAGTAGATGATGCGGTGGCAGTTGGGGCAGGTCTCGATCGAGTTCGCCCGCTGCAGCGTGATGGCGAGCTGCGGGGGGATGTTCCGGTGGCAGCCCTTGCACGTCATGCCGACCACCGGCGCGACCGCGACGCCCGCCCGGCGCCGCTTGATGTTCTCGTACTTCGCGAGGAGGCCCGGGTCGACCTTCTTCGCGGCCTCGGCGCGGCGCGCGTCGAGCTCGCGGAGCTTCTCCTCGGCGGCCGCGGTGTGCTGGTCGAGCTCCTGGAGCTCGCTCTGCGCCGCGAGCTCACGCTCGGAGAGCGCGTCCGCCTTCGCGTCGAGCGTCTTGCGGATCTCGCCCGCCTGGGCGGTGAGCTCCTTCACGTGATCGCTCTGCGTCTCGTTCGTCTTCTTGGCGATGTCGATCTCGCGGGACAGCGCGGCGTACTCGCGGGGCGTCTTGATCTCGCCGAGCCGGCCCTCCCACTTCTTGACCTTGTCGCGCTCCATCCCGAGGAGGCTGTCGAGCTGGCGCCGCTCGCGCTCGTTGCCCTCGAGGCGCAGCTTCTCGTCGTCGTAGGCCTTGCGGGCCTCGACGATCGCCGCCTCCACGGCCGTCCTCTTCGCGGGGATGGCGCCGAGCGCTCCCCGGACCTCGTTGGATTCGAGATCGATCTGCTGCAGCTCTTCCAGCGCCTTCAGCTTCTCGCGCAACGACAAGGCTCTCGCTCCCTCGAATGATGGGCCCACCAGGATTCGAACCTGGATCGAATCGGTTATGAGCCGACCGCTCTGACCGTTGAGCTATGGGCCCAGGGTCCCAGCAGGCACCGTCTACCACATCACGACGACCTAGTTCTCCACGAAGCTCTTCAGCCGCTTGGAGCGGCTCGGGTGACGCAGCTTCCGGAGCGCCTTCGCCTCGATCTGGCGGATGCGCTCGCGGGTCACCTCGAAGTCCTGACCGACCTCCTCGAGCGTGTGATCGCTCTTCTCGCCGATGCCGAAGCGCATGCGCAGGACCTTCTCCTCGCGCGGCGTCAGCGTGGCGAGCACCTTCCGAGTCTGCTCGGCCAGGTTCATGTTGATGACCGCGTCGGACGGCGAGACGAGCGACTTGTCCTCGATGAAGTCCCCGAGGTGGCTGTCCTCCTCCTCGCCGATCGGCGTCTCCAGGCTGATGGGCTCCTTCGCGATCTTGAGGACCTTGCGGACCTTGTCGAGCGGGAGCTCCATCTTCTCCGCGATCTCCTCGGGCGTCGGCTCGCGGCCGAGCTCCTGCACGAGGTAGCGGCTCGTCCGGATGAGCTTGTTGATCGTCTCGATCATGTGGACCGGGATGCGGATCGTCCGCGCCTGGTCGGCGATGGCGCGCGTGATCGCCTGGCGGATCCACCACGTCGCGTAGGTCGAGAACTTGTAGCCGCGCTTGTACTCGAACTTGTCGACCGCCTTCATGAGGCCGATGTTGCCCTCCTGGATGAGATCCAGGAACTGCAGGCCGCGGTTCGTGTACTTCTTCGCGATCGACACGACGAGGCGCAGGTTCGCCTCGACGAGCTCGGTCTTCGCGCGCTCCGCCTTGTGCTCGCCGTCGCTGATCGTGCGGTAGGTGCGGCGGAGCTCGTCCACCGGGACCTCCGCCTCCTCCTGCACGCGCAGCATCTTGCGGTAGGCCGAGCGCACGGTGCGGTCGAGCTCCTCGACCTCCTCCGCCGAGCAGGCGAGCTTCTTCGCGAGCTTCTTGCGCGCGCCCTCGTCCTCGCGCGCCTCGCGCAGCAGGCGCCGGAGCTCGCGCACCGGCACGGACGTCGCGCGCTCGCAGTCGGCGAGCTCGCGCTCCGCCTCCTCCACGCGCTTGATGAAGCCCTTGAGGCGCAGGACGATCCGGTCGATCTGCTTCTTGTTGAGCTGGATCGCCTCGAGGTGCTCCATCATCTCGCCCTCGATCGTCTTGATCTCGGTGCGGAGCTCCTTGCGCTTCGGCTCGGACAGCTTCTTCGTCGCGAGCGTCTCCTTCACCTTCGCGACGTCGCCCTCGAGCTTGCGGATGAGGTCGATGTGCTTCAGCACGTGCTCGACCTTGCGCTCCTCCTCCTTCGGGATCTTCGGGCGCTCCGGCTCGGCGCCCTCGACCGGCGCGCCCTCGGCGACGGGGTCGGCGGCGACCTCGTCGCCCTCGACCTCGGCGCCGCCCTCGACCTCCGCCTCGAGCGACTCCTCCTCGCTCTCCTCCTCGCGCTCGGCCTGCTGCTCGTCGCCCGCGTCCTTGATGATCTCGCGGACCCGGATCTTGCCCTTGCGCAGCCGCTCGCCCAGCTCGAGGATCTCGCGGATCGCGATGCTCGACGAGAGCACCGCGGCGAGGATCTCCTTCTCGCCCTCCTCGATGCGCTTCGCGATCTCGACCTCGCCCTCGCGCGTGAGGAGCGACACCGACCCCATCTTCCGCAGGTACATGCGGACCGGGTCGTTGGACTTGCCGTAGCCGGCGTCCTCGTCCGGATCCTTCTCCTCCTCGACCTCCGCCTTGCCCTCGGGCTCCGGCGGCTTGTCGGGGAGCTTCATCTTCTTCTCGGCGCCGTCCACGACCTCGATGTCGTGCTCGCCGAACATCGACATGACGTCGTCGATCTGCTCGGAGCCGATGTCGGACGGGAGGGCGTCGTTCACCTCGTCGTAGGTGAGGAAGCCCTTCTCGCGGCCGCGCGCCATGAGCGCCTTCACCTCGGACCGCTCGGTGATGTCGCTCATGTCGTCCTGCGGCAGATCCTCGTCGAGGTCGTCGTCGTCGGCGGCGGCCTCGGCCTCCTCGCCCTCCTCCAGCCCGTCGGCCTCCGCCTCGTCGAACGGCACCGCGGCCTTCCGGAGCTTCGGCCCCTTGGTCTTCGGCGCGGGGCCGGCCTCGGCGGGCGCGGCGGCGTCGAGCTTCCTCTTCGGGGCCTTCTCGGCCTTCTCCGCCTTCTCGGGGGGGCGCGCCGCGACCTTGTCGGCCCGCTGCGGGGGCGCCGCCTTCTCGGCCTTGCGCGCGTGCGCCGCCTTCTCGGCCTTCGCCGGGGGACGGGCAGCCTTCGCCGCCGGCTTCGCGGCGGGCTTGGCCTTCACGGCCTTCGCGAGCCGCTCCTTCTCCCGCGGCGACGGCTTCGCCTTCGTACGGGCGACAGCCTTCTTGAGCGGCTTCTTCGCGGCCTTCGTGGTCATGTGCTTCGGCTCCTTCAACGGCTCGGCTGCTCGAGGTGGCGCTTCCTTAACGTGCCTGGGGCGGGCGAGCCCGGCGAACTTCCCTAGAATGCTCCGCAGCTTGCGTTTCATCCGCTGCGCTCCAGCGACTGCAGCCGGCGCTGCAGGTCCCGCTTCTGGTTGACGAGCCGCTGGTAGCGGGTCGAGAGGTCGTCGACGGAGGCGCTCCCCGCCCTGGCGACCCGCTTCTCCGCCTCACCCATCTCCAACCCCAGCCGCTCCAGCTTCGATTTCACCGCCGCCTTCCGCAGCTCGGTCACGGCGCCCTCCACCGGAGGCCGCGCCGGTCCGACGATGTCCCGGACGCGCCGGAACGCGTCCTCGTCCCCCGCTGCGCGCACACGCGCCAGCGCCGCGTCGAGCGGCATCGGCTCGCGGATGAGATCCCGCGCGAGCTCGGCGAGGGGCCCTGGGGGCATGAGCCCGGGCAGCCCCTCCTCCTCCGCGACGCCGGCCAGCTCGGCCGGAAATGCCACCAGCAGCCCCAGGGCGTCGGCCGCGGGCCCCGGAAGGAGCAGCTTCACCCGGCTCGCCGGGGCCGTCCTCGCGGGGGGCCTCGGCGGCACGGGCGCCGCTTCCGGGCGGGCGGGCGCTTGCCTCCTCGGCTGCTCCCCCTCGAGCTCGGCCCGGAGCGCGCCCAGGTCGAGGTCGAGCCGCTTCGCGATCGCGTCCTCGAAGACAGAACGCGCGAGACCCTCCGGCATCATCCGCACGAATGGCGTGAGCTCGCGGACGGCGGCGAGCTTCGCCTCCAGGGCGGCGTCCCGCGGGGCGCCCCCGCACGCCCGCTCGACGGCCCTGTCGATGAGGTGCTCGGAGAGCGGCGTCGCCTTCGCGAGCAGCGCCTCCACCCCCGCCCGCCCGTGGGCGCGCGCGTACTCGTCCGGATCGGTCTTGCCGCCCTGCGACGGCAGGAGGGCGACCTTGCCCGAGACGCCCGCCGGGAAGAGCGCCGCCGCCGCCTTGGCGGGGGCGGCGAGGCCGGCGACGTCGCCGTCGAAGAGGATCGTCACCTCGCGGCAGTCGCACCGGCCGAGCAGCTCGACGTGCTCCGCCGTCAGCGCCGTCCCGCAGACCGCCACCGCGTTCGCGATCCCCGCCTGGTGGAGCCCGATCACGTCGAAGTAGCCCTCGACCAGCACGGCGGTGCGCGTCTTGCGGATGCTCTCGCGCGCGAGCTCCAGCCCGTAGAGGACCTTCGACTTCTTGTAGAGGGGGGTCTCCGGCGTGTTGATGTACTTCGCCCCGGCCTTGTCGGAGGCCTCGCCGGGCATGACGCGGCCGCCGAAGCCGATGACCTGCCCGTCCATGCCGGCGATGGGGAACATGAGGCGGTTGCGGAACCGGTCGTAGGCCCCACCCTTCTCCTTCTCGACGAGCAGCCCGGCGCGCAGGAGCGCGTCGGGGCCGATGCCCTTCTCCGCGACCCGCGGCACGAGGTCGCCCCAGCCGTCCGCGGAGATCCCGATCCGGAACCGCCGGATCGCCTCCTCGCCGATGCCGCGCTCCTCGAGGTAGCGCCGCGCCTCCGCGCCGAACCGGCTCTGCAGGCGCGCCGCCCAGTAGCGAGCGGCCGCGTCGCACGCCGCGAGCACCTCGTTGCGCTCCTTGCGGCGCCGCCGGGCCTCGGCGCTGTCCTCCTCCGCCGCCTCGGGGATCTCGACGCCCACCTCCTGCGCGAGCGCCTTCACCACCTCGGGGAACTCCTTGCCCTCGAGCCGCTGCAAGAAAGAGAACACGTCGCCGTACGCGCCACAGCCATAGCACTTGAAGTGCTTGTCCTCCGGGTAGACGTGGAAGCTCGGCGTGCGCTCCCCGTGGAAGACGCAGCAGCCCTTCCACGTCCGTCCGGACCTCTTGAGCTCCACGTGGCGGCCGATCACCGCCACGACGTCGACGCGATCCCGGACCTGCTCGATGAGCGCCTCGGGGATCAGGAGCATCCTCTTCGATGCGGATGCGCGCCCGTCCGCGCACCCGGCGGAACGTGAGCGCTACTTCGCGGCGAGGCGCGCCTTCACCATGTCGCTGACCGTCTTCCCCTCCGCCCGCCCCTGGACCTCCGGCAGGAGGGCCTTCATCACCGCCCCCATGTCCTTCGGCCCCTGCGCCCCCGTCTTCTGGATCGCGGCGTCCACCTTCGCGCGCAGCTCGTCCTCGCCGAGCTGTGCGGGCAGGTAGCCCTGGAGGACGAGGATCTCGGCCTCCTCCTTGTCCGCGAGGTCCGCGCGGTTGCCGGCGCGGTACTGCTCGACCGAGTCGCGGCGCCGCTTGATCTCGGTGGCGATGACGGCCAGCACGCCCGCGTCGTCGAGCGGCTTCATCACCTCGATCTCGCGGTACTTGATGGCGCTCTTCAGCATCCGGATCACGCTGAGCTTCGGCGCGTCCTTGTCCCGCATCGCGGCCTTCATGTCCGCGTCGAGCGTCTCCTTGAGCGCCATCGTCGACCCCTCCCGAGCGACTAGAAGGTCTTGCGCATCTTCTTCATCGCGCGCTTCTTGGCGGCGAGGGCCTTCTTCTTGCGCTTCACGGACGGCTTCTCGTAGTGCTCGCGCTTGCGGATCTCCGAGAGGATCCCCGCCTTCTCGCACTGCTTCTTGAAGCGCTTCATCGCATTCTCGAAGGACTCGCCGTCCTTGACGCGCACGCCGGTCATCCAGTTCGTCTCCGCTCTCTGTTTACTTCGATCTCGGGTTTACCGCCGAAACGCAAAACGAGCCGGGCACCCTCGGACGCCCGGCCCTCCGTGCGGCTGAGGGGCGGCTATTAGACGAAATCCTCACCCCTGTCAAGGGGTTCCGCCCCCGCCGGCCTTCTGCCGGCGAGGCCCGCCGTGGCGCCGCTCGAGCACCGCGTACACCTCCGCAGGCGTCACGTCCGCCGCCGAGAGGAGCACGTAGAGGTGATACAGCAGATCGGCCGCCTCATGGGCGACGTGGTCCTTCGTGTCCCGGCCGGCCTCGAGCGCCTGGTGGGCCTCGTTCACCTCGTACGCTTCCTCGATGATCTTCCGGCGGATGCGGGACGGGTTCGAGAGGAGCTGCCGGGTGTAGCTCTCGGTCGCGCCGAGGTCGGCCTTGCGCGACTCGATGGTCGCCCAGAGCTGGGCGAGGAAGCGTTCGTCTGCCATGGGATCTCCAGTATCTCCGAGAAGCAGCTCCGGGCGCCGGTGTGGCACGCGGGCCCGGTCTGCCGGACCACGTAGAGGACGGTGTCTCCGTCGCAGTCGAGCGCCATCGACCGGGTCTCCTGCACGTGGCCGCTCGTGTCGCCCTTCACCCAGATGGACTGCCGGCTTCGAGACCAGTACGTCGCCCGCCCGGTGCGAGCCGTGGCGAGCAGCGCCTCGCGGTTCGCCCAGGCGACCATGAGGACCGTCCCGTCCTCCTCCTGAGCGACCACCGGCACGAGCCCGCGATCGTCGAACTTCACCCGCCCGAGGAGCGCCTCGAGCGCGGCCGGGTCCGCGACGGGCGCCACGGGCCGCGTCACGGACGCACCTCGATACCGCGCTCGCGCAGGTACGCCTTCGCTTCCTGCACGGTGTGCTGCCCGTCGTGGAAGATCGACGCGGCGAGCGCGGCGTCGGCGATCCGCAGGCCCTCGGCGAGGTGCTCGAGGGTGCCGACGCCCCCGGAGGCGATCACCGGGATGGTCACCGCCTCGCACACGCGCTCGAGGAGCTCGAGGTCGTAGCCCGCCCGCGTCCCGTCCCGGTCCATGCTGGTGAGGAGCAGCTCACCCGCCCCGCGCCGCGCGACCTCGCGCGCCCAGGCGACGCCCTCGAGCCCGGTCGGACGGCTCCCGCCCGCCACGTAGACCTCCCACTCCTGCGGCGAGGTGTGGGGCCGGCGCTTCACGTCGATGGCGACCACGAGCGCCTGCGTGCCCGCGATGCGCGACAGCCGGTCGACGAGCGAGGGGTCCTTCACCGCCGCCGAGTTCACGGAGACCTTGTCCGCCCCGGCGTGGAGGAGCGCGACGAACTCCTCCTCGCTCCGCACGCCGCCGCCGACGGTGAGCGGCGCGAACACGCGCGCGGCGGTGCGGGTGACGAGGTCGAGCAGCGTCCCGCGGTTCTCCTGGGTGGCGGCGATGTCGAGGTAGGTGACCTCGTCGGCGCCCTGCGCGTCGTAGCGCTGCGCCGCCTCGACCGGGTCGCCGGCGTCGCGGAGGTTCTCGAACTTGACGCCCTTCACGACGCGGCCGCCCTTCACGTCGAGGCAGGGGATGATGCGCTTCGCGGGCATGTCCGGATCCTAGGAGACCGCCGCGGCGATCGCCGCCGCGAGATCGATGCGGCGCTCGTAGAGCGCCTTGCCGACGATGACGCCCGCGAGGCCGGCCGCGCGGCACGCCTCGACGTCCGCGAGGCTCGCGACGCCGCCCGAGGCGACCACCGGGATCCCTGCCTCCGCCTGGATGCGCGCCGCGCCGGCCGCGTCGACGCCGGTGAACATCCCGTCCCGCGCGACGTCGGTGTACTCCACGAGGCCGACCCCCGCCGCCTTCACGCGGCGCGCGACGTCCACCGCGGAGAGCCCCGTCCCCTCGAGCCAGCCGGCGATCTTCACCTCGCCGTTCCGGGCGTCGATCCCGGTGCGCACCCTGCCCGGGAACCGCTGGCAGGCCTGCTCGACGAGCCCGAGCCGCTCGACCGCCGCGGTCCCGAGCACCACGTAGCGGACGCCGAGCGCGAGCACCTTCTCGATGTCGGGGAGCGACCGGAGGCCGCCGCCGAGCTCCACCTCGAGCCCCGGCACCTCGCAGATGGCGCGCACCGCGTCGAGGTTGACCGGCCAGCCGGCCTTCGCGCCGTCGAGATCCACGACGTGGAGGAGCGTCGCCCCGGCGCTCGCGAACTCCGCCGCCTTGTCGGCGGGCCGCCGGGCGTAGACCGTCTTCGTCGCGAAGTCGCCCTTCTCGAGCCGGACGGCCTCGCCGTCCATGAGGTCGATCGCGGGGATGACGAGCATGGCGGGCTCCTAGATCGAGACGAACCGCTCGAGCAGCGCGAGCCCGACCTTCTGGCTCTTCTCGGGGTGGAACTGGACGGCGAAGAGGTTCTCGCGCGCGAGCGCCGCGCAGTAGGTCGTGCCGTGCGTGGCGACGAGGGCGACGCCGGGGGCGTCGGCCGGGGCCGCGTAGGAGTGGGCGAAGTAGACGTAGGCGCCGTCCATGGGCGCGAAGATCGCCGGGCGCGCGCCCACGAGGCGCACCGGCGACCAGCCGATGTGCGGCAGCTTCACGCCCTCCGGCAGGCGCCGGATGCGGCCCGGGATGATGCCGAGCCCCTTCGCCCCGCCCGCCTCCTCGCCCTCCTCGAACAAGAGCTGCAGCCCCACGCAGATGCCGAGCACCGGCGCGCCCCGGCCGATCGCCTCGCGCAGCGCGTCGGCGACCCCACTCTGCTGCATCGCCGCGGCGCACTCCGGCATCGAGCCCTGCCCCGGCACGACGACCCGATCCGCGCGCCGGACCAAGTCCGGATCGCGCGTCACGACGACCTCCGCGCCGACCTCGCGCAGCGCGTTCTCCACCGAGCGCAGGTTCCCCGCGCCGTAGTCGACGAGGGCGATCGTCCCGGGCGGCTTGCTCACAGCAGCCCCTTCGTGGACGGGAGCGCAGTTCCCTCGCGAGCGGTCGCAGCCCGGAGCGCGCGCGCGGTCGCCTTGAAGATCGCCTCCACCACGTGGTGCAGGTTCCGCCCGTAGCGCACGTTCACGTGCAGGCAGATGCGGGCGTGGTTCACGAGCGCCTGGAGGAAGTCCTGCGTCAGGTCCACGTCGTAGCCGCCGATGAACTTCTTCCCGGAGGGGAGCTTCGCGTTGAACGTGAGGTGCGGCCGGCCGGAGAGATCCACCACCACCTCGGCGAGCGCCTCGTCGAGCGGGACCACCGCGTGGCCGTAGCGGGCGAGGCCCGCCTTGTCGGCGGTCGCCTGCCGCAGCGCCTCGCCGAGCCCGATGCCGACGTCCTCGACGGTGTGGTGCGCGTCCACCTCGAGATCGCCCTTCGCCCGGATCGCGAGCGTCATCCCGCCGTGGCGCGCGATCTGGTCGAGCATGTGATCGAAGAACGGCAGCCCCGTGGCGATGCTCGACTCGCCCGGCGCGAGGGAGAGCTCGACCGCGACGTCCGTCTCCTTCGTCTTGCGCGCCACCTGGCCGCGCCGCGCGCTCGCCGCGCCGCTCCGTCCCCCCGAGCGCCTCACCGCGTCCTCCTCCCCGCCGCCGCGCGGGAACCCCGCTTCGCGGCGCCCGCGGGCCGCTTCGCCGTCCGCCGCGTGGCGCGCTCGCGCGCCGCCGGGGCCGCCTGCTTCCCGACCCGCACCGCCACCGCGCGCCAGTGGCCCTCGAGGCCCTCGGCCCGGGCGAGCGCCTCCACCGCGGGCGCGACCTTCGCGAGCGCGCGCGGCGAGAGCTCGAGGACGCTCATGCGGCGGCGGAACGTCGCGACCGAGAGCGGCGAGGCGAACCGGGCCGTCCCGGCGGTGGGCAGCACGTGGCTCGGGCCGGCGAGGTAGTCGCCCACGGCCTCGGGCGTGCTCGTCCCGACGAACACCGCGCCCGCGCGCGAGAGCTTCGAGACGAGCGCCGGGGCGTTCCGCGCGTGCAGGGCGAGGTGCTCCGGCGCGAACGCGTCGGCGAGCCGCACCGCCTCGGCGAGATCCTTCGTCACCACGGCGGCGCCGCGGTCGTCGAGCGACCGCCGCGCGATCTCCCGGCGCGGCAGATCGGCGAGCTGCCGGGTGAGCTCCGCGAGCGTCGCCTCGGCGAGCCGCGCCGAGGGGGTGACGAGGACCGACACCGCCCGCGCGTCGTGCTCGGCCTGGGCGATGAGGTCGCTCGCCACCTCGGCGGGATCGGCCGCGGCGTCGCCGAGGACCAGGATCTCGCTCGGTCCGGCGATCATGTCGATGTCGACCTGGCCGAACACGAGCCGCTTCGCCGCCGCCACGTAGGCGTTGCCCGGCCCGCAGATCTTGTCGACGGCCGGCATCGACGCGGTCCCGTACGCCATCGCCGCGACGGCCTGGGCGCCGCCGACCCGGTACAGGCGCGAGACGCCGGCGACGTGGCACGCGGCGAGCGTCCAGGCGTCCATCTCCCCGGTCCCCTTCACGCCGGGCGAGCAGACGTAGACGTCGCGCACGCCGGCGACCCTCGCCGGGATGGCGGTCATGAGCACGGAGGACGGGTAGCGCGCGGTGCCGCCGGGCACGTAGAGCCCGGCGCGCGCGAGCGGCCGGACGACCTGCGCGAGCGTCGCGCCGATGGCGTCGCGGCGCGCCGGCACCTCCGCGTCGCGCTCGCGCCGGTGGAAGTCCGCGATCCGGCCCGCCGCGAGCTTGAGCGCCCGCCTCCCCTCCGCCGGCAGCCCCTCGAACGCCGCCCGGAACGCGTCCTTGCCGAGGACGAGCCCCTCCGGTCCGCCCGGCTCCCAGCCGTCGAAGCGCCGGGTGTACTCGAGCAGCGCGGCGTCGCCGCGGGCGCGGACGTCCTGCACGATGGCCAGCGCCGCCTCGCGGACGGGGGCCTCGTCCTCGTCCGAGCCGCGCGCGCAGACGCGCGCCCACGCTTCGGCGAACGACGGTTCACGGGTATCGAGCTTCTGCACGGCGCGTTCTCCGGGGGTCCATTTCTATAGACCACCCGCCCCGTCCGTGGCGAGCCTTCCGGGCCCGGGGGACCACGGCCCTGCTACATTCCGGCCCCATGACGGCCCCGCGCACCGATCTCTGGCTCCAGAACCTGCTCGACGAGCGCGACGGCGCCGCCCTGTACGAGGGGCTCGCGCGCCACGAGAAGGACCCCGCCCGCGCCCAGAGCTTCCGCGAGCTCGCGATCGCGGAGCGGCGGCACGCCGAGCTCTGGCTCCGGAAGCTCGAGCGCGAGGGGGTCGCGGTCCCGCCGGACCGGCCGAGCTCGCGCGTCCGCGCGCTCGTCTGGCTGGCGCGGCGCCTCGGCTCCGCGGCCGTGGTGCCGATGGTCCTGGAGACGGAGGCGGGCGACGCGGACAAGTACGATCGCCAGGGTGGAGAGGCGCGCGCCATCGCCGAGGAGGAGCGCGCGCACCGCCAGGCGCTCGTGGGCATGAGCGAGGGCGCCCCCACGGACGCGCGGGAGATCATCGCCTCGCGCGAGCGCTGGCACCGCGCCGGACGCAGCGCCGGGTCGCTCCGCGCGGCCGTGTTCGGCATGAACGACGGGCTCGTCTCGAACCTCTCGCTCATCCTCGGCGTCGCCGGCGCCGGCGTCGCGCCCGGCACGGTGGTGATCACCGGGTTCGCCGGGCTCCTCGCCGGCGCCTTCTCGATGGCGGCCGGCGAGTTCACCTCCGTCGCGAGCCAGCGCGACCTGCTCCTCCGTCAGGTGGAGCTGGAGAAGCGCGAGATCGTCGAGGCGCCGGAGGAGGAGGCCGCGGAGCTCACCCTCATCTTCAAGCAGAAGGGGCTCTCCACGGAGCAGGCGAGCCGCACCGCCGCCGAGCTCCTCAAGAACCCCGACAGCGCCGCCGACACCCTCGTCCGCGAGGAGCTGGGGCTCGACCCCGAGGACCTCGGCTCCCCCATGCACGCCGCCGTCGCGTCGTTCGTCCTCTTCTCGCTGGGCGCGCTCGTCCCGGTGCTGCCCTTCCTCTTCACCACCGGCACGCCCGCGGTGGCGATCGCCTCCGCGCTCGCCGGCGGGCTCCTCGCCGCGGTGGGCGGGCTGCTCGGGTTCCTCTCCGGCACGAGCGTCTTCCGCTCCGCGGCGCGCATGGTCGGCCTCGCCGCGGTCGCGGCGGGCGTCACCTACGCGGTCGGGCGGCTCTTCGGCGCGACCGTGAGCTGAGCGGAACCCCGCCCGAAACGCCTCCGGCGCGGCGCTCGCTAGAACGCGATCCGGAGCTCGAGCCGCGGCGCGAGGACGACGTGGGCGCCCAGCGCGCTCCCGTCGCGGTCCGCCTGGCCGGTCGCGGTGCTGCTCACGCTCGCGTAGGAGGCGGTGACGAGGGGCGTCGCGATGCGGAGCGACAGCGAGCCGGTGAGCGTGCGGTCGAGCGCGATCCCGCCGCTGACGCCGACGAGCCGCGACCGGTAGGTCTCCTCGAGGTCGCCCCCGGCCGGCGAGGGCGTCGTCTCGCTCGCGCGCACGAAGCCGCCCTCGATCGCCCCGACGATCGAGAAGTCGACGGGGGCATCGCCAGGGGTCAGGACGCGGCGCACGCCGACCGAGGCGAACGCGCCCGTGACGGTCTGGTCCGTGGGCGAATAGGTCGAGCCGGACGGCGGATCCATCTCACGCCGGTCCCCGCCCCCCGCGAGGCCGAGGACGATCCAGGTGCGCTCGCCGGCGCGCCGCTCGAGGGAGGCGTTGACGCTCGGGATCGAGGCGTCGATCGACGTCACGTACGCGCCCGAGGGCAGGAGGATCGCCGAGATCGGGTTGCCGACGAGCGTCCAGCTGAGACCGCCGCCGAGCGACCACTCCGCTGGCGAGGCACCCTCGGCGAGGGAGAGGGTGGGTGTCAGCAGAGCGGCCAGGAACAAGGGGACGGCGAGTCGGCGCATGAGGAGGTCCATTCACGCGCAGCGTAGCAGAGCGCTGCCGCACGTCGAGCGAATCGTCACCGTGCGTCGAATCGCGCTGGGGCCACCTCGACCCGCACTGGCACCCTGCACTGCGGGCCGCCCCGCGCGCCGCTACTCCCCCTGGTCCCCCTCGTCCTCGCCCACCGTCCCTGCGCGCTCCTCGCTGTCCTCCCGGAGCGGCGGGGCGAGCTCCACCGCGGGCCGCCCCTCCTTCCGCCGCGCCGCGTAGTAGCGCGAAACGCTCGGCAGGCTGAACCGGTTCATGGTGACGCTGTGGGTCGCGAGCGCGTTCAGGCGATCGATGTCGATGAACCACTCCGGCAGGAAGACGGGCCCGACGCACAGCCCGTCCTCCACGAGGTCACGGACGAGCTCGGCGTCGTCCACGCTCATCTTCCCCGCGAGGAACGCGCGCACGAGCTCCACGTCGCGCTGCTCGAGCGCGGCGCGGAGGAAGTTGAAGGTCCGGCAGTAGCCGCGCTGGTAGGCCGCGTCCTTGGTGAACGGGGCGCCGCCCTCGAGGATCCCGCCGCGGAACACGCGCTCGCTCATGAGCGCCGCCTTCTCGGGCGGGAAGCGCGCGAGCAGGTAGCGGTACACCTCGAGGAAGTCGGCCCCCCGCGCGGCCATGTCGATCGCGATGGTCCGCTCGCCGAGCTCGATGTAGCGCTCGTCGGTGATGTGCCCGGTGAGGAACTCCGCGACGATGCCGCCTCCCTCCTGCGACTCGGTGAACCGGGGGAGCCCCACCCCGAGCACCGTGAGCACCGGCTGGCGGAAGCCGTTCAGCGAGGTGAGCACGTGCCACAGCCCCTCGTGGTGGGCGAGCGCGTGGACCTGCCGCTCCGAGAACCGGGCGCCCGTCCTGAGCGTGATGCGCGTCGCGCCCGCCGCCGCGTTCGCGGTGAGCCGGGAGGTCACGACCGCGGACACGTTGCCACCGAGGAGCGGGGTGCAGAGCTCGACGATGCGTTTCGCGGCCTCCTCGGCCGAGTAGATCTGCTGCTCGTCGCGCGCCCGCGGCCGCGACGCCCACATGCGCGCGATGGCGAGGTTGTCGACGTTGTGGTCGGGGAAGCGATCGCGCGGGTCGCCGTAGACGCGGCGCGAGATCTCGTAGAAGCGCCGCGTCCCGCGAGCGGCGAGCATCTGCGCGAGCGCGATGAACTCGTCGCACTTCTTCCGCAGCAGGTCCTCGACCGGGTTCTTGCCGCGGATCTGCCTGCGGAGGGCGCGGAGCTCCCTCACCTTGTCCGCGGGGACGAAGCCGAGCGCCGGGTACTCGGGACGCGGCAGCTCCTTCGCGCCGTGCCGGAAGAACCGCTCGTGGACCTGCGCCGACCAGTTGATGGCGCGGAGGACGCGGATCGGGCGCTGGGCGTGGACGATCTGATCGCTCAGGCGGCGAAGGTACTCGCGCGACACGCGGGCGACCCTACCACGGCCGCGTCCGCGCGCCGGCCGCGAGGGGCCGTGCTGCGTCCCTCCCCGCGCGCCGCAAGGGCGAGCGCTCGCAGGAGATGCGGCGCGGCACGCCGGTTGCTCACCGCCCTGCCAGGAGGCCACCCCATGAACCCGATCCCGTCCATCCACGTCGCGAACACCACCGAGCGCAAGACCGAGCCGGACCGCTTCGGCGCGGCCCTCCGCACCGCCGCGGCCAGCGCGGCCCGCGGGGTCGCCGCGTCGGTCGAGCTCGCCGCGCCGTTCGTGCCCGGCGGCACCGTCGTCTCCGGGGCCCTGCGCTCCGCGGCCGGCACGCTCGCGAGCGGTGGCGCCACCGGCGGGGCGCACGTCGCGGAGACCGCCGGCGCCGAGGGGGACATCGTCGCCGCGACGCGCGCCCTGCAGCAGCAGTCCCAGAGCTTCAACCTCCAGTACCTGCAGCTGCAGGAGAACATGCAGCGCGAGAGCCGCGAGTTCGCCGCGCTCTCGAACGTCATGAAGGTGAAGCACGACAGCGCGAAGTCGGCGATCAACAACATCCACTGAGGCCGCCATGCCCATCGCGCCCGTGGGCGCTGCCGGCGCGGCCATCCGGCCCGCGCCGGTCAGGCCCGACAAGCCGAGCTTCTCCACGCTGCTAGAGCCGCGGGCGCCCGCGGCGAGCGCCCCACCCCCGCGACCGAGCCCGGCGCTCGCCGCGCTCGAGGGCGTGGAGCGCGCGCAGCGGCGCCTCGAGGGCGTCCTCGCCGCGGCGCGGCAGGGCAGGACCTTCAGCGCCCAGGAGCTCCTCGGCCTGCAGGCCGAGGCATACCGCGTGGTCCAGACCGTCGATCTCGCCTCGAAGCTCGTCGAGCAGGGCGCCCAGTCCGTGAAGCAGGCCCTCAACACCCAGGTCTGAAGGAGATCTCCATGCGACGTGCGCTCCCGCTCCTCGCCCTCGCCACGCTCCTCGCCGGCTGCGGGGACGACGAGCTCTTGCACGGCCTGGAGGAGGCCCAGGCGAACGAGATCCTCGTCGCACTGGACGAGGGCGGGCTGTCCGCGACGAAGGCGCGCGAGGAAGGCTCGGAGGGGCGGTGGACCGTCTCCGTGAGCGGGCGCGACGCGGCGCGGGCTCACCGGATCCTCGCCGAGCGGGAGCTGCCGAGGCCGCGCCCGGCGGGGTTCGGCGAGGTGTTCGGCAAGGGCTCGATGGTCCCGACCGCGACGGAGGAGCACGCGCTGTACCTGCACGCGCTCTCGGGTGAGCTCTCGCGCAGCGTGGAGAGCATCGACGGCGTCGTCGAGGCGCGGGTCCACCTCGGCCTGCCGCAGCCCGATCCTCTACGCCCCGGCGAGCGCCCACCGCCGCGGGGTGCGGTCCTCGTCAAGTGCCGGCCTGCGGCCTGCGCCTCGGTGCGAGCCCTGGAGCCCGGGATCCGCGCGCTCGTCGCGGGCGCGGCCGACGGGCTCGAGCCGTCGGCCATCTCGGTGGTGATCGCGCCCGGCGCCGAGGCACCTGCGCCCCCGGCGCCCCCGGCCCGTCGCTCACCGCTGCTCCTCGGGCTCGCCGCGCTGGCGGGGCTCGGCGGTGCGGCGCTCGCCGGCGTCGCCGTCTCCGGACGGCTCCGGGGCGGAGGAGCCCCGTGAACCCGGCGGACCGTCTCCTCGCGTCCCTCGCGGCCGCCTTCGCGCCCCAGCGCGCCGCCGCCCTGCTCGCCCGGCTCGGCTCCGCCGACCTCCGGGAGGTGCGCGCCCACGCGGAGCGGCTCGCGCCGGGCTCGCGGGCCGAGCGGCTCGCGGCGCTCGCGGCCGCGCTCGCAGCCGCTCACCGCGGCGCGCCCACCCCGCCCGCTCCGGCGGAGCGTCCGCGCGTCGCCGAGATCCTGCGCGCGGTCCGGCGGGGCCTGCCCGCGCCGACGGCCGCCCCTGCGCTGGCGAGGCTCTGCCGGGAGCGTCTCGGCTGCCTCTGAGCGGTCCGCGACTCGACCCGCCCGTTCGGGCCGCGGTCCGCCGCGGCCGGCCGGAGGGCGGAAAACGCCGTGATTCCGCGCCAGCTCGCGCTGGCATGGGCCGTGGACTGTCCGCGGTCCATGCCCTTTCCGTTCGAGCTGCCGTCCGTCTCACGCGGTCACGCCGAGCTGACCGTCGCCGCGCGCGCCCTCGGCGCGGAGGTCGCCACGGCGGCGGCGCGGACGCTCGGGTCCCTCCTCGGCTTCGATATCGCCGTCGGCGCGCGAGCGGTCCCCGGCCGTGCGCTCCCGCGCGGCGGCGTCGCGCGCGTGGGCCTCGACCTCCCCGCGCTCCCGGGGACGGCCGCCCTCGAGGTCGAGCCCGCTCTCGTCGTCGCGCTCGTCGACCGGCTCGCTGGGGGGATCGGCGAGACGTACGGCGCGACGACGCTCACCGGCGTCGAGGCCGCGGCGCTGGAGCTCTTCGCGCTCGCGGCGCTCGAGGGGGCCTGCGAGGTCTCGGGGGTCGAGGAGGCGCTGGCGCCGCGCCTGGGCCGCGCCGCGTCGGAGCCCGCCGCGGCGCTGGCCATCGAGCTCACGGTCACCGCCGGACACGTCTCCGGGCGCGCGCGGCTGCTGCTGCCGCCCGCCGCGCTCCGCGCGCTGCGCGGTGCGCCGGCCTGGGACGGCGCCGCCGCGGGGCTGCGGATGGTGGCCTCGCTGCGCGGCGGCGAGGCCGCGCTCGGGCGCGAGGAGCTCGCCGCGCTCGCGACCGGGGACGTCGTGGTGCTCGACGGCACGGCGGAGCCCAGGGCCCTGGTGCTCCCGGGCGGCGCGCGGCTCGCGGGACGTCTCGAGGATGGAGCCTTTCACGTGGAGGAGATCGACATGACGGATCGGATGGCGCAGCTCCCGGTGGTGCTCGAGGTCGAGCTCGCCCGGGTGGAGATTACCCTCGCCGAGCTCGCCCGGCTGGAGCCGGGAGCCACCCTGCCGCTCGCGCTCGACCGGCGCGGGATCGTGACCCTGCGCGCGGGGGAGCGCGCGCTGGGGCGGGGCGAGCTCGTGGACGTGGACGGCGCGATCGGCGTCCGGATCGTGAGCCTCGAGGTGGCGCCGTGATCGCCGCATTGCGCCTCGCGGCCGGGAGGTCTCGCCGGCTCGCGCTGCCCATCGCCGCGGCGGCGGCGGTCGCCGCGGCGCTCGCCTTCGCGCCCGGCGGGCTCGGTCCGGTCGCGGCCCGCGCCGGCCT
>NZ_JALCZB010000075.1:0-22530 GCF_022690745.1 Anaeromyxobacter sp. SG64
CGCACGCCGCGCCCGGCGCCCCCTGGCTGTCCGCCGGCGCCGCCGCCGCGCTCGCGCGGCTCCAGGCGGCCGGGCTCGGCGGGGCGGAGGCGGCGCTCTCGCCGGCGATCGGGCGGGAGGCGCGCGACGCCCTCGCGGCCTTCATCGAGCACCACCTCGGCCGGCGCCTCGCGGCGCGCCGGTTCCTCGACGAGATCGGGCCGCTGCTCGGGGACTGACGCATGCAGCGCGACCTGGACGTGGTCTGCCTGGGCGAGGCGCTCGTCGATTTCCTCCCGGAGCGGCGCGGGCGGCTCGAGGACTGCGATCGCTTCGAGGCCTGCCCGGGCGGCGCCCCCGCGAACGTCGCGACGGGGCTCGCGCGCCTCGGGGCGCGGGTCGCCTTCCGGGGAGTGCTCGGCGACGATCCCTTCGGCAGGCTCCTCGTCCGCAAGCTCGAGGAGGAGGGGGTGCGCTGCGCCTTCCGGCTCACCCGCGAGCGGCCGACCGGCATCTGGTTCGTGGCCCTCGACGCCCGCGGCGAGCGGAGCTTCTTCTCGCCGAACGCCCGCTTCTCGGCGGACAAGCTCGTCGCCCCCGGCGACGTCGATCGCGGCCTCCTCTCGCGCGCCGCGTGGCTGCACGTGGGCTCCTCCGCGCACGTCCTGCCCGAGGGACAGGAGGCGCTGCGCGCCGCGGTCGCCGCGGCGCGCTCGCTCGGCCTGTCCGTCTCGTTCGACCCGAACGTGCGCGCGCACCTGTGGGACGATCTCGGCGCGCTCCGCCGCCTCTGCGCGGACGTGGTGCCCGCATGCACGCTCGTGAAGGTGTCGGAGGAGGAGGCGGAGCTCGTGACGGGGGAGGGGGACCCCGCCCGCGCGGCGGCGCGGCTCGCCTCGCTGGGGGTCCCGCTCGCGTGCGTGACCCTCGCCGAGCGCGGCGCGCTCGTCCGGCGCGGGGACGACCTCTTCCACGTCCCGGCGGAGCCGGTGGAGGTGGTCGACACCACCGGCGCCGGCGACGGCTTCGTGGCCGGCCTCCTCGCGGCGATCGCCGGACGTGGCCCGATCGAGGGGCTGGCGCGCGCGGATCTGGAGCGGGCGGTCGCGTTCGCGAACCGCGTCGCCGGCCGCGTCTGCACCCGCGTCGGCGCGGTCGCCGGGCTCCCCCGCGCCGGCGATGTTTCGGTTTGACACCGCACCCTTACGGCCCTACCGTCGCCGGCTCCGGTGACGGGGCCGCCGCGCGACGCGCGCCGGTCGAGGAGGCGCGCGCGTGTACTTCCAGGACCTCATCTTGAAGCTCCAGACCTACTGGGCGGGCCGCAACTGCATCCTCGCCCAGGGGTACGATCAGGAGGTCGGGGCGGGGACGATGAACCCCGCGACCTTCCTGCGCGTGCTCGGGCCCGAGCCCTGGAACGTGGCGTACGTCGAGCCCTCCCGCCGCCCGGCCGACGGCCGCTTCGGCGAGAACCCGAACCGCCTGTACCAGCACCATCAGTTCCAGGTCATCCTGAAGCCCAACCCGCCCGACGTGCAGGAGCTCTACCTCGGCTCGCTGAAGGCGATCGGGATCGACCCCCTCGAGCACGACATCCGCTTCGTCGAGGACGACTGGGAGAGCCCGACGCTCGGCGCCTGGGGCCTCGGCTGGGAGGTCTGGTGCGACGGGATGGAGATCACCCAGTACACCTACTTCCAGCAGGCGGGCGGGTTCGAGGTGAGGCCGGTGGCGGCGGAGCTCACCTACGGCCTCGAGCGCATCGCCATGTACCTGCAGGACGTGGAGAACGTCTTCGACGTCGAGTGGGTGAAGGGCGTCCGCTACCGCGAGGTCTTCCACCGGAACGAGGTGGAGATGAGCGAGTACTCGTTCCGCGTCGCGGATCCGAAGATGCTCTTCGGGCTCTTCGACATCTACGAGGCCGAGTGCAAGCGGCTCCTCGCGGCGAAGCTCCCGCTGCCCGCGTACGACTACTGCCTCAAGTGCTCGCACACGTTCAACAACCTCGACGCCCGCGGCGCGATCAGCGTGACGGAGCGGGCGGCGTACATCGGGCGCGTCCGCGCGCTCGCCCACGAGTGCGCGCGGGGCTACCTCGACTCGCGCGAGGCGCTCGGGTTCCCGCTCCTGCCGCCCGCGGAGCGGAAGAAGGCGGTCGAGGCGGCGCGCCTCGCGCGAGAGGCGCGAGAGGCCCTCCGCCAGGCTCAGGGCGAGCGGTCGCAGGCGCGAGACGAGCGGCCGCGGCAGGCCTGACGGTCCGATACCTCCTACCCCACGAGAGACACCAGATGGCGGACCTTCTGTTCGAGATCGGCGCGGAGGAGATCCCGGCGGGCTTCGTGCCGCCGGCGCTCAAGCAGCTCGAGGAGGATCTCGCGAAGGCGCTCGACGCCGCGCGGCTCTCCCACGGCGAGGTGAAGGCCGTCGGCACCCCGCGGCGGCTCGCCGTGTGGGCGCGCGACGTCGCGAAGCGCCAGACCGACGCCAAGACGGAGGCGTTCGGGCCGCCCGTGGCCCAGGCGTTCGACGCGGGCGGCAACCCCACGCCGGCCGCGCTCGGGTTCGCGAAGAGCCAGGGCGTGGAGGTGTCGAAGCTCGAGCGGGCCCAGACGCCGAAGGGCGAGCGGGTCGCGGTGACGAAGGTGGAGAAGGGGCGCAGGGCGGAGCAGGTCCTGCCCGAGCTCCTCGAGCGGCTCCTCGCGGGCCTCCGCTTCAGGAAGGCGATGCGCTCGCGCTTCGACGACGCGACCTTCGCGCGCCCGATCCGCTGGATGGTCGCGCTCTACGGCGGCCGGACGCTGAAGGTCCGCCACGGCGAGATCGTCTCCGGGAAGGTGACGTTCGGGCACCGCTTCGCCGCGCCCAAGGCGATCGCGCTCGCGGGGACCCCGGAGGACTACGTCGCGAAGCTCCGCCGGGCGAAGGTCCTCGCCGATCCGGTCGAGCGGCGCGCGGTCCTCGAGCTCGAGCTCGCGAAGGCCGCCAAGGCGGCCGGGGGCAAGATCCGGCCGGACGAGCCGCTCGTCGAGCAGGTGCTGTACCTCGTCGAGCACCCGACCGGCGTCGCGGGCGAGTTCGAGCGGTCGAACCTCGACCTGCCGCCCGAGGTGGTCGTCTCCGAGATGCGGAACCACCAGCGCTACTTCGCCGTGGTGGACGGGAAGGGCCGGCTCAAGAACCGGTTCGTCGCGATCTCCGGCACGCCGGTGAGGGACCCGAAGGTCGCCCGCCACGGCTACGAGCGCGTGCTGCGCGCGCGGCTCGCGGACGCCCGGTTCTTCTTCGAGGAGGACAAGCGCCGGCCCCTGCGCGATCGCATCGAGGACCTCGGGCGGCGCACGTTCCAGGCGCGGCTCGGGAGCGAGCTCGCGCGCACCGACCGCATCGTGGCGATCGCGAGCGCGCTCGCCAAGGCCGTCGACCGGGAGGACCTCGTGCCCGACGTGGTCGAGGCCGCGCGGCTCGCCAAGACCGACCTCACCACCGGCATGGTCGGCGAGTTCCCCGAGCTGCAGGGGGTCATGGGCGGCCACTACGCCCGGCTCGAGGGCCTGAAGCCGGAGATCGCGGACGCGATCGAGGATCACTACCGGCCGGTGGGGGCCTCGGGAGAGATGCCCCGGGGCGACGTCGGCGCGCTCGTCGCGATCGCGGACCGGCTCCACTCGCTCGTCGGGATCGTCGGCGTGGGCGAGAAGGCCACCGGCGCCGCCGACCCGTTCGGCCTGCGCCGCGCCACCATCGGCATCCTCCGCATCCTGCTCGCCCGCGGGTATCACCTGTCCCTCTCCGCGGCGGTCGAGCAGACGCTCGACGCGCTCGCGGGGGTGAGCCTCGCGGCCGATCGTGCCGTGATCGCGGAGCAGGTGCTCGACTTCGTCCGCGGGCGGCTGCGCGCGCTGTGGAGCGACGAGCTCGACGGCGACCTCGTGGACGCGGTGCTCGCCGCCGGCTTCGACGACGTGGTGGACGCCCGCCGGCGCCTCGAGGCGCTCGCGCAGGTGAAGGCGCGGCCCGACTTCGTGCCGCTCGCGCTGGCGTTCAAGCGCGTCGCGAACATCCAGGAGAAGGCCGGGGGCGGGACGGGGGCGGCGGTGGATCCCCACCTCCTGCGCGAGGAGGCCGAGCGCCACCTGCTGGCGGAGCTCGAGCGCGTCGAGGCGGAGGCTGCGACGCTCCGTACGACCCGCGACTACCCGGGCGTGCTGCGGAACGTCGCCGAGCTCGAGCCCGCGGTCGCGCGGTTCTTCGACGACGTGCTCGTCATGGCGGAGGATCCGCAGGTCCGCGCGAACCGGCTCGGGCTCATGCGGCGGGTCGCGGCGCTCTTCTCCGGCGTCGCAGACTTCCGGAAGATCCAGGCCGAGGCGCCGGCCCAGGCGTGAGCATCCCGACCTTGACCGGCTCCCGACCCCGCGGCTACGGTTCGCGCTCACCCGTGCCCGCCCACGTCAGAAACGCGCTCCTCGCCGCCGCCGCCGCAGCGCTGGCAGCCTGCGGCACCCCGCCGTCCGCCGACCCGGCCCCGCTCGACCGGTTCAGCGCGCCGATCGCCCTCGGGATGTCGGGGAGCGACCTGCTCGTCGTCTCCTCCAACTTCGAGCTCGCCTACGGGCTCGACGACGGCGGGAGCGTCATCCCGGTCGACGTGCAGGCGTCCCCGAGCACCTTCGGGAAGGGCGTCCGCATCGCCAGCTTCGCGGGGGAGCTCTCCGTCGCCGACGCAGCGGTCTGCGGGCTGCCCGAGTCGCTCGCGCTCGTCCCCGCGCGCGAGGGGAACGCGCTCTATCGCATCGGCGTCGGCGCCGGCGGCGAGCTGTCCTGCGGCGCCGGGTGCCGCCTGCCGCTGCGCAGCGACGTGGCGGACGCGTACGGCGTCCTCGCCGTGTGCCGCCCGCCCGCCGTCGCCGGCGGCGAGCCGCGGGCGCGCGCGTACGTCGGCTTCCTGCGCACGCCGGGGAGCCGCGGCCAGATCTCCGAGGTGGACCTCCGGACCGGCGCCACCCGCAACCGGGACGTCGGGCTCGGGCCGGTGCGCAGCTTCGCCTACGACGCGCAGACCGACCGGCTCTTCTTCACCGCCATCGAGAGCGGCACGACCGCGCCGTTCCGCTGGCTCGACCTGGCGGGCGACTGCGCGATCGACGCGGCCGTCTCGGAGGGCGGCTGCCCGGTGTTCGGCATGGACCTCGCGGTGTTCCTCCGCGGAGTCGAGGCGCGCGGCATGGCGCTGTCGAACCCGCAGGACGGCCGGACGCGCCGCGCGTACGTCGCGGCGCGCGTCTACAACGCCGATCTCGCCGGCGCGATCGGGGGGCGTCCGGGGTTCGACGTGGGAGGCGTGCTCCTCGTCATCGACCTCGTCGAGGAGCGGTCCGGCCTCCAGCCACGCGTCGTCGGGATCTACGACGTGGGGCTCGGCGCGAACGAGGTGAAGGTGCTGCCGCCGAGGCCGGGGATGGGCGATCTCGTCGCGGTCACCGCCTCCGACGACGGGCTCCTCTGGATCTACGACGACGAGCAGGGCGCGCTCGTGCGCGTGATCGGGCGCGATCCCCACACCGGGATCCCGCTGTTCGGGCGGCAGCCGTTCGGCCTCGCCGTCCGCGACGACGGGGCCAAGGCGCGCCTGTTCGTCTCCTCCTTCAAGGACGGGTTCGTGACGCCCATCGACATCCCGCTCGACGCGCCGTGGACCGCGGCGGACCCGCGCGTCGAGGACCGGATCGGGGTGACGCCGTGAAGAGACGGCTGGCCTTCCTCGCGCTCGCGGCCCTGGCCGCGTGCGGAAAGAGCAGCACCTCCATCGGCGTCGGGCTCTCGGGGCCGTCGTCGGTGGTGGCGTACAACGGCTTCACGCCCAAGAACGCCGGGCTGCACCCGTACTTCGCCATCGCGAACGCCGCGCGCTCGGACCTGACCCTCGTCGACGCGGTGGACGACGCGCCGGTCCTCGCGCCCGTCATCGTCCGCTCGCTCGCCGTGCCGGTTCCGGATCCGCGCCCCACGCTGCTCGCCGCGTCGTCGCTCTGGGACGGCACCGGGGACGCCGCGAAGGCGGACCTCCTCGTCGTCGCGTCGGCCGCGGTGCCGGCGCTGCAGCTCGTCGAGACCTGGAACGCGTCGGCCCGCATCGTGGACGAGGCCGACCTCGCCGCGCTCGCGCCCGGCGCCGCGATCGTGGCCCTCGCCGCGATCCCGGTGCCGGACGGCGCCAGCCCTCCCGGCCGGACCCCGGGCCGCGTCCGCGTCGTCGCCGCTCTCACCGGCGCCCGGCTGGCGATCGTCGAGTACTCGCGGGCGGCGGACGGCCCGGGGATCGTGCGCGGAGAGGCCTCGGTGCGCTCCCTCGACGCCGGCGGCGCTCCGTTCGACGTCGTCTCGCTCGCGATGAACCCCCACGACCCGCTCCACCTGTACGCCGCGTCCCCCGATCCGATCGGCGCGGTGGAGGGCGTCGCCGAGATCACGGTGGCAGGTGCGCCCGCCGACTGGACGATCCGCGCGCTCGACGCCCGCGCGCCGACGCGGTTCGTGGCCGCGGCGCGCCTGCAGGAGCGGCTCACGGAGTGGCCCTCGGCCATCTACGGCGCCTTCTACGACGACACCAGCGAGTTCCAGGCCACGGCCGTGGATCGCGTCTACGCCGTGGTCGATCCGACGCGCTGCGGGCCGAACCACCGCATCGGCTGCGGCATCGCGGTCATCGATCCGGCGACCGGCGGCATCGTTCCGGACTACGCCGGCCTCATGCCGTACCTGGCGCCGATCACGCTGCCGGAGTTCCCGCTCGGGCTGGCCGTCGCGGAGCCTCCCGCCACGCCGCCGCCGGGCGAGGAGGCCCTCTTCCCGACCGGGTTCATGAAGATCGCGCCCGGCACCGGGCGCCGCGCCACGACCGCCGTCGCGGCGATCCCGTCCGCGAACGGGCGGATCTACTACGCCGATCTGGGCCGGTACGCCGTCCCGAACGACCTGTCGATCATCCGCGCGAAGACCAAGACGCGCGTCACGACAGGGCTCGCGCTGGGAGCGACGGTGGAGGGCGAGGACCACCCGCGCATCTTCGGCGTCTGGTTCCTCGACGGCGAGACGTGGAAGCTCGGGTACGACACCACCGAGATCCAGAAGGGCGTGCACGTGACGCCCGGGTTCACCGGCAACGAGACCTGGGTGGTCTCGTTCCAGGGGCTGCTCCCGGGGCTCGAGGCGCACCGCGGCCAGACCGGCGCCACGGCCGGCGGCGGGACCTGGGTCGCCATGCAGGTGCCGGTGACCGGCTCGGGCGCCACGCCGTTCACCGAGGTGGTGCGCGTCTACGACCCCACGTTCGCCGTGCGGGTGGGGGACCTCGCCGAGATCTACGCCCCCGCCGTCGCGGGCTGTCCCAGCGACGCTGCCATCGAGGCCCGGGTGACGGAGCTCCTGCCGCCCGCCGACGCCTACCCGGGCGGCGCGCTCGCGCTCGAGCCGCTCGACGACCCGCGACCCAAGGTGAACACGGACGGCTCGGTCGGCCCGTGGCGCGACTGGCCCGCGTGCCTCCAGGCGCTCCGCGCAGGGGCCGTCGGCGTCCAGGCCCGCGTGCGCGCCTCGGGGCTCATGCTGACCGGGACCGCGAGCGGCTACGCCGGGCGGCCGGAGCTCGTGCCGGCGGCGGACGTCGCCACCACGCCCGACTTCGCGCTGCAGTACGAGGACGAGGACGCCCTCGCGGCCCAGTGCCCGCTCCTGCCCTGGCCGGCCGACTGGCGGACCCCGCCCGCCGGGTTCAGCACCTGCGACGCCGCGTGCCGGCTCGTCTGCGAGCGGCTGGTGCTGGCTCGCAAGGCGCGCCGCATCTACCACGTGTCCGACCAGTGTCACGGCACCGAGGCCGCCCCTGGCGACGACCTGGAGTGCTACCAGGCCTGGCCCGCGGCGCTCTATCCGTTCCCGCGGGCGAACGGGCCCGTCATCTCCTTCAAGGTCGGCTATCACGGCTCGGTGGCGGAGGGGGAGGTCTTCCCCGCGGACGACCACACGCTCTGGAGCCAGCTGCGGCTCCTGCAGACCTCCGCCGTCACCGCCAGCGGGATCGCCCCGAGCTCCCGCGGGCCGACCTCCCCGACCTCGACGGCCGCGGTCCTGCCGCTCGCCGTCTCGAGCTTCGATCGCAGCGCCATCGCCGGCGAGGCCGGCCTCTCCGCGGACACCCGGAAGCGCCTCCTCACCGAGGGCTACCGGTTCCTCGTCCCGTACGCGAACGACTTCGTGCTCGACTTCAGCCCGAGCGAGCCGGTGAACACCATCAAGGTGATCCGATGAGCTCGGCGGCGCGCGACGGGGGGCCTCGCGGGCGCCCGGGAGCGCTCGCATGAAGACGGTCCGGCAGGTCGCGATCGCCGACCACCTGTGGGAGGCGCTCGAGCGGATGGCGGAGGAGATGGGCTCCGACCGCGAGGCGCTCGTGAACCAGGCGGTCCACGTGTTCATGCGGCTCAACGGCTACGTGGTCCCCGGCAGCGTCGCCGCGACCACGCGCCCGGGGGCCCCGCCTCCGGCGGCCGGGGCGCCCGTCCTGCCGCGGGCCGAGCGCGCCGTCGTGGCGGAGCAGGTGCTCGACACGGCCGCGCGGCTCGAGCGCGAGATGCGCGCGCCCCCGCCGGTGCCGGCCGCCGTCGCGGCGGCTCCGGCCGCCTCGCCTGCGCCGTCGGCCGCGGCGGCCGTCGCGTCCGCGCTCGTGCTCGTGCGCGACGACGGCACCGAGGTGCCGGTCGCGAAGGATCGCTTCGTCATCGGCCGGGGACGGCACTGCGACCTCGTCGTGGACAGCGCGAAGGTGTCCCGCGAGCACGTCGCCATCGTGCGCGAGGGGCCGGGCTGGCTCATCGAGGACCTCGGCTCGTCGAACGGCACGTGGTTCCGGCGCGAGCGGATCGCCCGCCGGCGCATCGAGGACGGCGACGAGTACTTCGTGTGCGCCGAGCGGCTGCGCTGCGCGCTGCGGTGAGGCGTCCCTCGCGCGGGCCCTGGGCCGCGACGTTTCCGCCGCACCGCCTCGCGACTCGCGGGCGCGCCGCGTTTTCCCGCTGCCCGCGCCGGCGCGTGGGACTATCGTTCCGTCCCGCATGCCCACCCTGACGCTCATCGACGGCTCGGGCTTCGTCTTCCGCGCCTATCACGCGATCCCGCACCTCTCGACCACCCGCGGGACGCCGACCAACGCGGTCTACGGCTTCACGACGATGCTCCTCAAGGCGCTCCGCGAGCACGCGCCGACGCACGTCGCGCTCGTCATGGACGCGGGGCGCAAGAGCTTCCGGAACGAGATCGACCCCACCTACAAGGCGAACCGCCCCGAGGCGCCAGACGATCTGCGCGCGCAGTTCCCCCTCGTGCGGGAGGTGGCGGACGCCCTCGCCGTGCCGCGCATCGAGGAGGGAGGCGTGGAGGCGGACGACGTCATCGCCACGCTGGCGTGCCGCGCGCGCGAGCAGGGCTACGAGGTCGTGGTGGTCACGGGCGACAAGGACTTCGCGCAGCTCGTGGACGAGAAGCTCTCGCTCTACGACCCGATGGCCGAGGCGAGCGGCCGGGGCGGGTGGACCGGGCCCGCCGAGGTCGAGAAGAAGCTGGGGGTCCGGCCGGACCAGGTCGTCGAGTACATGGCGATCCTGGGCGACAAGATCGACAACGTGCCGGGGATCGCGGGCATCGGCGAGGTGACCGCCGCCGCGCTGGTGCGCCGCTTCGGCACCGTCGAGGAGATGCTGCGCCGGCCCGACGAGATCCCGGCGGCGGTCGCGCGCGGCGGCGAGAAGGTGAAGGAGAAGATCGTCGCGAACGCGGCGCGCATCCGGATGAACCGGGAGCTCGTGGCGCTGCGCTGCGACCTCACCCTCCCGCTCGCGCCCGAGGCGCTCGGGCGGAGACGTCCGGACGACTCGCGCGTGCGCGCGCTCTTCTCCGAGCTCGAGTTCTCCCGGCTCCTGAAGGACCTGCCCGCGCCCCCGCCGACGCCGCGCACGGAGCGCGCGGAGCTCGTCCTCGACGCGGCGGCGCTCGCGGACGCCGTCGCGGCGCTCACGGCCGCCCCCGCCGTGGGGCTCCGGCCCGTGCTCGCGGGGCCGGCCCCGCGCACGGATCCGGTGGTGGGCCTCGCGCTGGCGGGAGGCGGCAGGGCGTTCTACGTGCCGCTGCGCCACCGCTACCTCGGGGCGCCCGCGCAGCTCGGCGTGGAGGACGTGCGCGCCGCGCTGCGGCCGCTCCTGGAGGGCGACGCGCCGAAGCACACGCACGACCGCAAGGCGGTGCAGCACGCGCTCGCGGGGCTCGGGCTCACGCTCGCGGGGCCGGGGATGGACACCGAGCTCGCGAGCCGGCTGCTCCTCCCCACCCGGCGCGAGCACGCCCTCGCCGACGTCGCACGCGAGCGGATCGGCTGCGAGCTGCCGCGCGATCCGAGCGGCGGCGACGCCGCCCGCAAGAGCGAGCGGGTCGCGGTCGAGGGGATCGAGGTGGAGCGCGCCGGCGCGTGGGCCGCGCAGTGCGCCGCCTCGCTGCTCGACCTGGTCCCGGCGCTCGAGCGCGCGCTCGAGGAGGAGAAGGTCCTGCCCCTCTACCGGGACGTGGAGCGGCCGCTCGTGCCCGTGCTCTGGGAGATGGAGCGGGCGGGCATCCTCGTCGACCGCGGCGCCATGGAGGGCATGAGCGCCGAGTTCGGGCGCTCCATGCAGGACCTCGAGACCCGCATCCACGCGTCCGCCGGTCACCCCTTCAACATCGCGTCCACCCGCGAGCTCTCGCAGGTGCTCTTCACCGAGCTCGGCCTCCCCGTGCTGAAGCGGCTCAAGACCGGCCCGTCCACCGACCAGGACGTCCTCGAGAAGCTGGCCGAGCAGCACGAGCTGCCGCGGCTCGTGCTCGAGCACCGGGGGCTCTCGAAGCTCAAGGGCACCTACGTCGACGCGCTCCCTCAGCTCGTCGACCCGGCGGACAGCCGCATCCACACGACCTTCCACCAGGCAGGCGCGGCGACCGGGCGCCTCTCCTCGTCCGATCCGAATTTGCAGAACATCCCGGTGCGCACCGAGCTGTCGCGCCGCATCCGCGCGGCGTTCGTCGCCCCGGAGGGCGCCCGGCTCCTCTCGGCCGACTACTCCCAGATCGAGCTCAGGATCCTCGCGCACTACTCGCACGATCCCGCGCTCCTCGAGGCGTTCCGCGCCCGCGACGACGTTCACACGCGCACCGCCGCGGAGACGTTCGGCGTCGCGCCCGCCATGGTCACGTCGGACATGCGCCGCATCGCGAAGGTGCTGAACTTCGGGATCGCCTACGGCCTCTCCGCCTTCGGGCTCTCGCAGCGGCTCGACCTGCCGGGCGCGGAGGCGCAGGCGATCATCGACCGGTACTTCACGCGCTACGCCGGCGTGCGGCGCTGGGTCGAGAAGGCGGTGGAGGACGCGCGTGCGACGGGGGAGTCGCGCACGCTGTTCGGGCGCGTCCGCGCCATGCCTGAGATCGCGGCGCGGAACCCCGCGCTCCGCAACGCCGCGGAGCGCACGGCGATCAACACGCCGATCCAGGGCACGGCCGCGGACATCGTGAAGATCGCGATGATCCGCGTGCACGACGCGCTCGCGAGCGAGGGGCGCCGGGCCCGGCTGCTCCTCCAGGTCCACGACGAGCTCGTGCTCGAGGTCCCCGAAGGCGAGCTCGCGCCGGTCGAGGCGCTCGTCCGGCGCGAGATGTCCGGCGCGGCGGCGCTCGAGGTGCCGCTCGAGGTGGAGGTGGGGGTGGGGGGGAGCTGGGCGGAGGCGCACTGATTACGGCGCACGATCCCTGCCTGCTGGGGCTACGGCGCACGATGCCTGCCTGCGCCGGGCGGACTCGTCGCTCCGCTGCTCGGCGTACGGAAGCGGTCTCATTCATCACAACGGCAGGTACTCGCCGGACGAGCGGTGGGTGTTTCGACCGCGGTTTCAGTGCGCGTGCCGGATTTGGGCATCGACGGGGTCGGCGCACGCGCTCGTGCTCGACCCCGATGAACGCGGGGAGGCGGCGGAGCAGGCGAACGTCTCGTCGTGTCGGGCCGGGCGCGGCGACGGCATGATTTCGCGCGTGGTGCGTGCGGCCTTCTCGAAGGCGCCTCCGCAGCCGCACCGGAGCACGGGCTGGAGCGTCACGGACGGTCGGCCGTCTTCACCCATGGTGATAACTATCGCCAGCGGTAGTGCCGCCCGATGTCGCGGCATTCTCGCGAAGAGGCAGGGCGTCCCAGGTGCGGTGGGTGAAACATTTCCCGTTGACGCCTTCTCGCCTCGAGCGCGCTCCGGCATCGGAGCCGGCGCGGAAGGGCCGCTCTCGCGCACGCGCCTCGCGCGTGTCACGCGCGGAGACCGCGGAAAGGCATCGACGAGGGCGCAGCGGATAGCGCCGCGGGCAGGTGCTCACCCAGGAGAACGTGGACGACATCCTCGCTCGCGCCGCCTTCCGGACGCGGGCCGAGGTCGAGCACCTCGTCGTCTCCGTCCAGGCCCGCACCGCTCCGCGCGCAGGCGTCCGCAAGCTGGCCGAGCGCGCGCCCGCCGCAGCGAGCGCAGCGCTACCGCTCCCGGCGTCCGATGCAGGCGCCGAGGCGGCGCCAGTGGCCGGCCCTGCTGAACCGACCCTCGGCCCGGACCCCATCGCCGACTCGCGGCCTGCGCTCCCGCCCACCGTCGCGCAGCCGAAGCGAAGGGCCGAGACGCTCGCCGTCTCGGAGACGCACTGGTCGCTTCGGGTCACCCTCGACCGCGCCTGCAAGGAGGACCTCGAGACGCTCCGGTCACTCCTGTCGCACAAGGTTCCGGACGGCGACCTCGCGGCGGTGCTCCACGAGGCGATCCGCTGCGCCATCGAGAAGCACGGCAAGCGCAAGGGCGCTGCCGCGCCGGAGCGGAAGACGAAGGACGCGAAGGAAGGTTCGAAGGAGTGCGCGAAGGAGGGCTCCGAGGAAGGCTCGAACAGGGGCGCGAAGCAGGTCGCGGCGAAGCCGCCGGGGGCGAGGCCCACGATCCCGGCGATAGTTCGCCGCGCCGTGTGGAAGCGCGACGGCGGGCGCTGCGCCTGGGTCGGTCCGGACGGCTGCGGCTGTAACAGCCGTTGGAAGCTCGAGCTCGACCACATCCGACCCGTCGCCCTCGGGGGACTGTCGACGATCGACAATCTTCGGCTCGCCTGCCGAGCCCACAATCTTCTCCACGCAGAGAACACCTTCGGGCGCGAGCACATGGATCACTTCCGCCGCGACGCGAGCGCCGGGCCGACGCCGCTCTCTGGCGCTGGCGTGGCACCTCTGCGTCCCGTCATGCAGCTGGGGATGTGGGCGCCGTGACGCTGCGGCCGCCAGCGGAGTTGGCCGACCTCCGGCGAACCGGGTTGGGTTCACATGGCCGCGCGGCTAGAGCGACGACTCGCCGCTCGGTGCTACCCGGCTTCCGAACCTTTACGCCCCATCGGGTGACGCTCACCGCTCTGCGCCCGCAGTGCTCCGCGCGGAGCCTTCCCGGTGCGCGCGTGCCAACCCCGTCGTTGCCCAGCCGGAGCGTGCGATTCCCCGCTCGTCCGACCGAAGCCGCTCCCCCCCCTCCGGTCAGCAGCCGAAGATGTGACGGATCCTCAAACGCAAGCAGTACGCCTGCGCGGCTGCGCTCCTCGTGCGCCCGGCTCGGCGACGGGCTCGTGCCCTGCGAGTGGCCGTGCTCGGTGGTGCTGGCTCTACGGTAAACGACCCCGCCTGCGACGGGCTCGTGCCCCTGCGTTCTGCTCGACTACGCGAGGATGAGAGCGAGCGGGCCCGGAGCGCTCTGAACGTCCGCTACTCGTCCGCGGCCTTCCGGCGCGAGGGGATGTACTGGACGGTCTCCTCGCGGGCAGGCTCGCGGAACGCCTCGATGAGCTTCAGGTGGCTCTCGGCGAGGGTCCGCACGTTCGCCTCGAACTGGACGCGCTGGCGCTTCAGCTCGTTGATGTCGTCGACGATGCGGAGGAAGCGCTGGTGCGCGCCCTGGACGATCTTCTCGGCCTGGAGCTCGGCGTCCGAGATCGTGATCTCCGCCTCCTTGCGGGCGGACTCGCGGATCTCCTCGGAGGCCCGCTGGGCCGTCACGAGCGTCTCCTGGAGCGCGCGCTCGCGGCTCCTGAACTCCGCGATCTCCTCGGCCTTGCGGCGGTCCTCCTCGCGCAGCGCGAGGTTCTCCTTCACGAGCGACTCGAACTCGGTCGCCACGAGGGCGAGGAACGCCTCGACCTCCTCGGGGGAGGAGCCGCGGAACACCTTGGAGAACTGCTTCTGAGTGATGTCGAGGGGCGTGATCTTCATTGGGGGCGCGCTCCGGTGGGTCATGATACCGACCCATCCGCGGCTGTCCATTTCGCCCGGCCCACCTCGGCCCACAGGTTGGCCGGCGCGGTTCCCCGTCCGGTCGCTATGATCCCTGCCCGTCGAGGCTCCCACGATGGACTCGTCCGCCGGCCAGATCCTGCTCGCTGCGGTGACGCTCGCCGCGGCGGCGGTCGCGGTGGCGCTCGGCGTCGCGCTCCGGCGGGTCTCCAGGGCGAGGAGCACCCTCGAGCGCGAGGGCGGGACGCTGCGCCGGGAGGCGGAGACGGCCCGTCGCGAGCTGGACGCCGAGCGGCAGCGCGCGAGCGAAGAGCGAGCGCGGCTCGAGGCGAGGGAGCGAGGTGCGCGCGCGGAGGCGGAGCGTTCGGATCGCGCGAAGGACGAGTTCGTCTCCACCGTCTCGCACGAGCTGCGCACGCCCCTCAACGCCGTGCTCGGCTGGGCGCGGCTCCTCCGGCTCGGCAAGCTCGACGCGACCGCGGCCGCGCGCGGGATCGAGACCATCGAGCGGAGCGCCCAGGCGCAGGCGCAGATCGTGGACGACCTGCTCGACGCGTCGCGCATCGTGCGGGGCCAGCTGCGGCTCGACGTGCGTCCCGTCGAGCTCGTGCCGGTCATCGAGGCGGCGCTCGAGGCCGTCCGTCCTGCCGCGGCGGCGCGGAGCATCTCGATCGCGGCGGTGCTCGTGCCGCGCGCCGGGCCGGTGGCGGGCGATCCGGGGCGGCTGCAGCAGGTCGTCTGGAACCTGCTCTCGAACGCCATCAAGTTCACGCCGCCCGGCGGTCGCGTGGAGATCCGGCTCGCGCGCGAGGGGGACGAGGTGACCATCCACGTGCGCGACACGGGCGCGGGGCTCGACCCGGCGTTCCTGCCGCACCTCTTCGAGCGGTTCCGCCAGGCGGACTCGTCCTCGACGCGCGCCCACGGGGGGCTCGGCCTCGGCCTCGCGCTGGTGCGGCACCTCGTGGAGGCGCACGGCGGCTCCGTCTCCGCGTCGAGCGACGGCCCGGGGCGGGGCGCGACGTTCGCCGTGCGGCTGCCCATCTCGCCTCAGCGGCCCCGGCGAACGTCGGAGACGGCTCCGGCGCCGCCGACCGGGCCGCGCGAGCTTCGGCCGCTCGCGGGGCTCGAGCGCGTGCGGGTGCTCGTCGTCGACGACGATCCCGACACCCTCGACGTGGTCCGTCAGGTGCTGGAGGCGGCCGGCGCCCTCGTGACCGCGGCGGCGTCCGCGCGCGAGGCGCTCGCGGCGCTCTCCGCGCGCCCTCCCGACGTGCTCCTGTCGGATCTCGGCATGCCCGGGGAGGACGGGTACGCGCTCATCCGCAAGATCCGCAGCCTCGAGGCGACGCGCGGCGGGCGCGTCCCCGCGGCCGCGCTCACCGCCTACACCCAGGCGGAGGATCGGACGGAGGCGCTGCTCGCGGGCTTCCAGGTCTACCTCGCGAAGCCGGTGGAGCCCGCGGAGCTGACCGCGGCGGTCGCCCGGCTCGCGGGGCGGATGAACTGATCCCCTCTCGCCGGTGCGCAGCGCGCGCGGCGGCCGCCCGGCGCGCCCCTTATGTTATCTTCCGCGCCGCGTCATGCCGTTCTCCGAGCTCATCGCGCAGGATCGCGCCGTGTCCTCGCTGCGATCCGCCCTGCGGCGCGGCGCGCTCCACCACGCGTACCTGTTCGGTGGTCCGGAGGGCGTCGGGAAGGCGACGGCGGCCCGGCTCCTCGCGCAGGCCGCGAACTGCGAGGCCCCGGCGCCAGAGGGCGGGAGCCGCGACGACGCCTGCGGCACGTGCGGGCCGTGCCGGAAGATCGCGCGCGGCGTCCACCCGGACGTGCTCGTGCTCCACGAGGAGCGCGTGATGGCCAAGGCCGGGAGGTGGGATCCGAAGGGCGGCCGCGCGCCCTCCAAGGACATCGTCGTGGACCAGGTGCGGGACGTGGTGGACCGCCGCCTCGCCCTGAAGCGCTTCGAGGGGCGCCGCCGGTTCGTCGTCCTCGATCCCGCCGACGCGATGAACCCTCAGGCCCAGAACGCGCTCCTCAAGACGCTCGAGGAGCCGCCCGACGACACGACGCTCGTGCTCGTGGCGTCGAGCCCCGACGCGCTCCTGCCCACAATCCGCTCGCGCTGCCTGCGCGTGCCGTTCGCGCCGCTGCCGGCGGCGGCGGTCGCGGCGCGGCTCGAGGCGGAGGGCCGGCCTGCCGGGGAGGCGCGGCTCGCGGCCGCGCTCGCGGGGGGCTCGCTGGCGCGCGCCCTCGCGCTCGACGCGGAGACGCTCGCCGCCGAGCGGGACGCGGTGCTGGCCGCCGCCGCCCTCGATCCCGCCGACGCAGGCGCCTGGCTCGCCTTCGCGCGCGAGCACGGCGACGACCGCGAGAGCGCGGCCGAGCTGTGCGCGCTCCTCGCGGTCTGGCTGCGGGACGTCCTGGCGGCGCGCGCCGGAGCCGCCGAGCTCGCCCTCGGGGATCTCGCCGAGGCCACCCGGCGCGCCGCCGCGGCGCTCTCGCCCGCGGAGATCGTCCGGCGACGCGAGGAGGTCCAGAAGACCGCCGCCGCCCTGCGCCAGAACGCGTCGGCGACCCTCGCACTCGAGCGCATGCTCATCGCGTGGTTCCATGGCCGGGGGTAGGGGGACGGCGCCGCGCGGCGCGGCGGGCGCCACGCTCGAGACCTGCCTCGCGGACGTCCGCGGCGGGGCGCCGCGTCCCGTCTACCTGCTCGACGGCGACGCGTTCCTCGCGCTGCGCGCGGCGCGCGAGCTCGCCTCGGCGCTCGTCCCGGAGGCGCAGCGCGCGCTGAACCTCGTCGAGCTCGACCCCGCCACCTCGCCCGCCGAGGTCGCGGCCGAGCTGTCCACCGGCGGCCTCTTCGGCGGCGGCAAGGTCGTGCTCCTCCACGAGCCGGCGTTCCTCACCTCGAAGGAGGACGCGGAGGACGCGTTCCGGCGCGCGAAGGACCAGTGGGCGAAGGGCGCCCAGCGCGACGCGGCGCGGCGGCTGCTCGCGCTCGCCGCGAAGGCGGGCTGGTCCTCGAAGGACCTCGCGCCGGACCGGGGGATCGACCACGCCGCGCTCGCGGCGGATCTCGGCGTGCCGGAAGGCGCTTACGACGCGGCGTTCGTGGAGGGGGCGGCGCGGTTCGCGGCGGAGCGCGAGCTCAAGGTCTCGAAGGACGACGCGTCCGCGCTCGACGCCGCGCTCGAGCGGGGCTTCGCCCGCGGCCACGTCCTCGTCGTCGCCGCCGGCAAGGTGGACGGGCGGCTCCCGCTCGTGAAGCGGCTCGCCGCGGCCGGGCGCCGGGTCACGATCCAGCTGGAGAAGGAGGGCACGTGGGACGCGCAGCGGCTCGTCCTCGGCCCCGTGCTCGAGTCGCTCCTCGCGGGGACCGGCAAGCGCGTCGACCGCGCCGGCGAGGCCCGGCTCGCGGCGCTCGTCGGCGAGGACGCGCGCACGCTCGCCTCCGAGGTCGCGAAGCTCGCCGCCTACGTCGGCGACCGGAAGGTCATCGGCGCGGAGGACGTCGACGCGGTGGTGACCCGCGTCGCCTCGGATCCCTTCTTCGCGCTCGGCAACGCCGTCGAGGCCCGCGACCTCCCGCAGGCGCTGGGCGTGCTCGAGCGCGCGATCGCGGACGGCGGGAGCCCGTTCATGCTGCTCGGCTCGCTCGCGAGCACCGTCCGGCGGATGATCGTCGAGCGGGAGCGCGCGCGCCGCGCGGTGGGCGACCGGCGCATCGGCTCGGCGCGGGAGTGGGAGGCCGAGGTCTTCCCGCTCGTCCCCGAGGACGAGGCGAAGGGCAAGAAGCCCTACGGGTTCTGGATGAAGTACCAGGCGGCGCTGCGCTTCTCGCGGGCCGAGCTGCTCGACGGCCTCGCCGCGCTCGCGGAGGCGGACGTCGCCATGAAGAGCGGGCAGGACGGGCGGATCCGCCTCGAGCGCGTCCTCCTCGGCCTGCTCGCCAGCGGACACATCGAAAGGAGCCACCCTTGAGCCAGCGTCTCCTCGTGACGAGCGCGCTCCCTTACGCGAACGGGTCGATCCACCTCGGCCACCTCGTCGAGTACATCCAGACCGACGTCTACGTGCGGTTCCGGCGGGCGTGCGGCGACCACGTCACCTACGTCTGCGCGGCCGACTCCCACGGCACGCCCATCGAGCTGAACGCCGCGAAGGCCGGGATGACGCCGAAGGCGTTCGTCGAGAAGTACCGCGCCGAGCAGCACCAGGACTTCGCCCGGTTCGGGGTCGAGTTCTCGACGTATTACACGACGGACTCGCCCGAGAACGCGCGCTGGGCGTACCGCGTCTACGACGCCCTCAAGGCGAAGGGGCTCATCTACAAGCGCTCGATCGAGCAGCTCTACTGCGAGACCGACCGGCGCTTCCTGCCCGACCGCTTCGTGAAGGGCACCTGCCCGAAGTGCGGCGCGAAGGACCAGTACGGGGACGTCTGCGAGGTCTGCGGAACGACCTACGACCCCCGCGACCTCATCGACCCGCGCTGCGCGATCTGCGGCAGCACGCCCGTCGTGCGCTCGTCGGACCACGCCTACGTGGATCTGAAGAAGGCCCAGGGGATCATCCGCGCGTGGGTGGAGGAGGAGGGGCACCTCGAGCCGGGGGTGCGGGAGCAGGTGAAGGGCTGGCTCGCCGACCTTCAGGACTGGTGCATCACGCGCGACGCGCCTTACTTCGGGTTCCCGGTGAAGGATCCGGAGTTCGCCGGCAAGTTCCTGTACGTCTGGGTGGACGCCCCCATCGGCTACCTCTCCTCGGCGGAGCACTACTTCACGGAGGAGGCGCCGGAGGGCGAGCGGCTCACCGCGGCCGAGTTCGAGCGCCGCTACCTCGCCGAGGGCGCGGACGCGCGCCTCGAGCACTTCATCGGCAAGGACATCCTGCGCTTCCATGCGGTGTTCTGGCCGGCGATGCTCTGGGCGGCCGGCCTGAAGCGGCCGGACCGGATGCCGGTGCACGGGCACCTCACCGTGAACGGCGAGAAGATGTCGAAGACCCGCGGGAGCTTCATCACCGGACGCACCTACCTCGACTCGGGCCTCGACCCCGAGCTGCTCCGCTACTTCTACGCGGCGAACCTCGGGCCGAGCGTGCAGGACCTCGACCTCGCGCTCGACGAGTTCCGCAACCGCGTCAACGCCGACCTCGCGAACAACGTCGCGAACCTCGCCTCGCGCGTCGCGGCGCTCGTCCCCCGCGCGGGGGCGCCGCTCGCGGAGGCCCCGGAGCCGGCGCTCGTCGAGGTGACGCGCACGGCCCTCGCGCAGGCGCGCGCCGCGTACGGCGCGCTGGAGTACCGCGAGGTGGTCCGCGCGGCGAACCAGGTGGCGGACCGCTGCAACAAGCGGCTCCAGGAGGCGAAGCCCTGGGAGGATCCGGCCTCGGCGGCGAGCCGGGCGCTCCTGTACTCCTGCGCCAAGGCGCTCCGCGGCATCGCCACGATCCTCTGGCCGGTGATGCCGCGCTTCTGCGACGGCCTCGCCGCGGCGTTCGGGCAGGAGCGGCCGGCGCGCTGGGACGAGGGCTTCGATGCCTTCGCCGGCGGCCCCGTCGCCGTCGCCGCGAAGCCCCCCCAGATCGCGCGCCTCGACGCGAAGCAGGTGGAGAAGCTCATCGTGGTGCCGCCCGAGGCGAAGGCGCCGCCTCCCAAGGTGGCCAAGGCGACGAGTCCCGCGGAGACCGCCACCAAGGCGAGCGCGAAGCCGGCGCCGCCTCCGCCCCCGGGCGTCATCCAGTACGACGACTTCGCCAGGCTCGAGCTCCGCGTGGCCCTCGTGCGCGCTGCCGAGAAGGTCCAGGGGGCGGACAAGCTCCTGAAGCTCACCGTCGAGGCCGGCGATCCCGAGCCGCGCACCATCGTCGCCGGCATCGCGCAGGCGTACCCGGATCCCGGCGCGCTCGTCGGCAGGCGGATCGTCGTCGTCGCGAACCTGGCGCCGCGCCCGCTGCGCGGCATCACCTCGCAGGGCATGCTCCTCGCCGCGGGCGAGCCGCCGAACCTGTCGGTGGTGACGGTCGCCGACTCGATCGCGCCCGGGACGCGCGTGAAGTAGGGCGGGGGCGACGCGCGGCCGGGGAGGGCAGGGGAGACGGATCGCATGGGGCTCATCGACTCTCACGCCCACCTCGACTACGAGGACTACGCCCAGGACCTCGACGGCGTCGTCGCGCGGGCGCGCGCCGCCGGGCTCGAGCGCGTCGTCTGCGTGGGGCTGTGGCGCAAGCCTGGAGACTTCGGCAACGCGCTCGAGCTCGCGACCCGCGATCCCGGCTTCTTCAGCGCGACGATCGGCGTCCACCCGCACGAGGCCGCGCGCGTCCCGGAGGAGGACTGGGCGACCGCGGCCCGGCTCGCGGCGGACGCACGCGTCGTCGCGGTCGGGGAGACCGGCCTCGACTACCACTACGACCACTCGCCCCGCGAGGATCAGCGCGCGGGGTTCCGCCGCTCGATCCGCATGGCGCGCGCCGCGGCGAAGCCGCTCGTCGTCCACGTGCGCGAGGCGGACGCGGACTGCGCGGCGATCCTCCGCGAGGAAGGGGTGCCGGCCGCGGGCGGGGTCATCCACTGCTTCACCGGCGACGTGTCCGCCGCGCGCGCCTACCTCGACCTCGGCCTCCTCATCTCGGTCGCCGGGGTCGTGACGTTCAAGACGGCGGACGCGATCCGCGAGGCCGTGAGGATCGTCCCGCGCGACCGGCTCCTCGTCGAGACCGACAGCCCGTTCCTCGCGCCGGTGCCCTTCCGCGGGAAGCGCAACGAGCCCGCCTACGTGGTGAAGACCGCGGAGAAGGTGGCGGAGCTGTGGGGCGCGACGCTCGACGAGGTCGCGGCCGCGACGACGGCGAACGTGCGGCGCCTGTTCCGGATCTGACCGGGGGCTGCGCCCCCCGCCCCGCCGAGCGAAGCTCCGCGCGCACGTGCGCCCCGGCGGACTCGCTTTGCTCGCCTGTTCGCGAATTGATCGTTGAGGCTACCCGCCCCAGCTGCCCCACTCGTCCGCGACGTCGCCCGGCTCCCCGGGCCGGTTCCGCTCGCGCCACTCCTGGAGCTCCCAGCCCCGGCGCTGGGCGAACGCGCGGAACGGCGCCTTGGGGTTCACGACCACCGGGTTCCCCACCGCCTCGAACAGCGGCACGTCGGCGATGGAGTCGGAGTAGAGCCAGCTGCGCGACGGGTCGAGGTCCCACTTCTCGAGCACCGCCTCCACGGCCGCGCGCTTGCCCTCGCGGAACACGACCGGCGGGACGATCTGGTCCGTCACCTTGCCGTCCACCACGCGCGTGCGGGTCCCGATCGCCGCGTGGACGCGCAGGTGCCGGCCGATCTCGTCCACCACGTACTGCGGCGACCCGGACGCGATGAGGACGAAGTGGCCGGACAGCAGGTGCCGGCGGATGTGGCGCATCGCGCCGGAGGTGATGCGCCTGCGCAGGTGGCGCTCGAAGCAGGCGTGCGCGTGGGCGCGGAGGTCGTCGGCGTAGAGGCCCTGCTGGCAGCGCGAGCCGACCTCGACCATGTCCTGCTCGGTCAGCCGGTGGCGGGCGTACTCGTAGATGATGCGCGGGATCCGCGCGCGCATCTCCGGCCGCATCACCTTCTGGTTGTACAGGTACCAGGTGAAGATCGTGCCGGCGTTCCCGTCGAGGAGCGAGTCGTCGACGTCGAAGATCGCCGCCGTGCGGCCGAACGGAACCATCAGGGAGCCCCCGCGCGCCCGGTCGTCGGGCGCACGGGGGCGATTGTACGCGCGTCAGGGCGCTTACGTGCCCTGCTTCGGCTCGGCCGCGGGGGCGTCGGCCGGGGCGGCAGACGCCTGCTCGGGTGCGGAGTCCACCGGCGCGGTCTCCGGAGCGGCCTCCACGGGAGCGGAGGCCGGCGTGGCCGGCTCCTCGGCGTGAGGAGGCGCCTCCGCCTTGCCGGTGTCCTCGAGCTTGGCAGCGAGCGCGGCGAACGGGTTGTGCGTCAGGTTCTTCTTCTCGGGCGGGCGATGCGGCCCCTTGTCGCCGGGGAGCCGCGGCCCCGTGTAGCCCCGCTTCTTGTCGCCGAAGCCGCCGGGCCCGCGGTGCTCGCCGGGGCCGCCGCGGTGCTCGCGCGGGCCGCGCTCGGGGCGCGCCTCGCGCACGGCGCCCTCGGGCCGCGCCTGTGCCTCCGCCGTACG
>NZ_JALCZB010000076.1:0-22289 GCF_022690745.1 Anaeromyxobacter sp. SG64
CGGGGGGCTCGGCCCTCCCCGCCGAGCTGCCGCAGGCGCGCGACGGTCTCGGCATCGGGCTCTCGGCCACGAAGGATCGCCTGCACGCGCGCGCCGCGCTCCTCGCGGGCGGGCGGGCCGCGGCGCTCCGCGCCCTCGAGGCCAGCGGCTCGGGCGGGGCCACCGCCGCCCACCTGCGCGGCGACGCAGCCGTCGTCCTCCGCTGGGACGGCGATCCCGCCGCGCTGGGCGAGCGGCTCGTGCCCCTCCTGCCGGAGGAAGACCGCGCCCGCCTCGCCGCGCACGGCGTCGACCTGCGGCGCGATCTGTTCGGCGCGCTCGCCCCCGGCGCCGCGGTGGCGCTCGCGATCTCCCCGCGCGCGGCGGTGAGCGCGCTCTCGCCCGAGGCGCTCCGCGCCGACCCGCTCCAGCTCCTCGAGCTCGAGGCGATCCTGCCGGTGAAGGTGGAGGCCGAGGCCGCGCTCCGGCGAGTCGCGGCGGCGCTCGCGGAGACCGTGCCGGGCGGACCCAGGCGCGGCGGCGCGGCGCGAAGCGCGCACCGGCGCGGTGGGCTGCCGGCGGACGGCCCGGACGACGCGCTCGCCGCGCCCGACACCATCGTGCGGATGCCCACCGCCTCCGGCGAGATCGCCTGGCGGCTCGAACCGCGCGCGCACCGGCTCGTCCTCGCCGCGGGCGCGGCCGGCCGCCTCGACGCGCTCCTCGCCCGGCTCGGCGGCGAGGGCGCGGGCTTTCGCGCCCCCACCCCGGGCGCGGAGGCCGCGCTCGCGGGGGGGCTCGGCGGCGCGGTGGTGGACGTGCAGCGGCTCGTCTCGAGCGTGCGCGCGCTCCCGCCCGAGGCGTTCGGGACCGGCCCCTCGGGCTTCGTGGTGCGCGCGCTCGCGGAGCGCTTCCTCGAGCCCGCCGCGCGGCTCCGGGCGCTGTCCCTCGAGACGCGCGTCGCGCCCGGCCCGGGCGGAGCGCCCGGCGCGCTCGTGCTCGACCTGGACGTCGAGGCGCGTGCCCCCGAGGCCACGGGCGGCGGGGGCGTCCAGCGGTGATCCGGCTCCGCGGCGTGAAGAAATGCTTCCGGGACGGCGCGAGAGAGGTGCCCGTGCTGCGCGGCGTGGACCTCGACGTCGCGCCGGGCGAGCTCGTGGCCATCGTCGGGCCGTCCGGCTCGGGCAAGTCCACCCTGCTCCACGTCGCGGGCGCGCTCGACCGCGACTTCGAGGGCGAGGCGGTCGTCGCGGGGACCTCGCTCGCGGGGCTCGGCGAGGCGGCGCGCGCGGAGCTCCGCAACCGCGCCATCGGCTTCGTGTTCCAGGCCTTCAACCTGCTCCCGACCCTCTCCGCGCTCGAGAACGTGATGCTGCCCGGCGTCCTCCGGCGCGCCGGCCCGGGCGGCGGGATCGGGGAGGTCCGCGCCCGGGCCCGGGACGCGCTCCAGCGCGTCGGCCTCGGCGACCGGGGCGGCGCGCCGCCGGCGCGGCTCTCGGGCGGCGAGCGGCAGCGCGTGGCCCTCGCGCGGGCGCTCCTCTCCCGTCCGGCGGTGCTCCTCGCCGACGAGCCGACCGGGAACCTGGACGCATCGAGCGGCGCGGACGTCATCCGGCTCTTCGTCGAGCTCGCCCGCGACGGCGTGTCGGTGCTCGTGGTCACGCACGAGGAGCGCGTGTCGGACGCGGCGACGCGCGTGCTGCACCTCCTCGACGGGAGGCTCGCCTGATGGCGGGGGCCCGCGGGATCCTCTGGCTGGCAGGGGCGGCGCTCCGGGCCGACCGCCGCGGGGCGGCGGTGAACGCCGCCGCGGCCTGCGTGGGCGCGGCCGCGCTCGTCCTCTTCCTCGCGCTCGGCCTGGGCGTCGGCGCCGCGGCCCGCCGGCTGTTCCCCGCCGACGCCCGGCTCGTGGAGGTGGTCCCCGCGCGCGTCTCGCTCGGCGGGGTCCTCGGGGGCGGCCGCCTCGACGACGACGCCGTGGGGCGGCTCCGCGCGCTCCCCGGCGCGGCGGCGGCCTGGCCGCGCCTGCCGCTCGGCGTGCCGGTCTCCGCCTCCGAGCCGGCGGGAGGCCTCGGCGGACGCTGGCCCTCCGGCCTCGCGCTGCAGCTCCCGATCGTCGGGGTCGATCCCGCCCTCGTGGAGGAGGACGTGGCGCCGGGCGCGTTCGCCGATCCTCCGCCCGGCGCGCCCATCCCCACCGTCCTCGCCCGCCGCCTGGTCGAGGTCTACGACCGCACCCTCGCGCCCGCCTGGAACCTGCGCCGCCTGCCGCCGGGCGTGTCGCTCGTCGGCGTCGAGCTGCCGGTCCGGGTCGGGCACTCCGTCGTGGCCGGAGCGAGCGAGGCGCGCGTCGAGCCCGAGCGCCTCCGGCTGGCCGGCCTCTCCGATCGCGTGCCGCTCTACGCCGTCGCGGTGCCCCTCGAGACGGTCCGCCGACTCCACCGGGAGTACGGCAAGGGCGACGCGGCGTACGGCCAGGTGACGGTGCTCGCGGCGCGCCCGGAGGACGTGCCCGCCCTCGCGGCCGCCGCGCGGCGCATGGGCTTCGCGGTGGACGAGGGCGAGCGCGCGACGGCGGAGCGGGTGGCGCTCATCGTGAAGGTGACGACCGGCGCGCTCGTCCTCCTCGCCGTGGCGATGTGCGCCCTCGCCGCGCTCGCGATCGCCCAGGCGCTCTCGGCGAGCGTCCGCGGCCGGGTGCGCGAGCTCGCCGTGCTCCAGGCGCTGGGCGCGGCTCCCGCCGACGTGCGGCGGATCGTGCTCGCCGAGGGCGCGGCGATCGGGCTCGCCGGCGGGCTGGCGGGCGCGCTCGTCGCCCGGGGCCTCGCCGCGCTGGGCGACGCCGCGGCCGCGCGGCTCCTCGCGGACCTCCCCTTCCGGCCGGAGAGCTTCTTCCTCTTCCCGCCCTGGCTCCTCGCGCTGGGCGTCGCGGTCCCGGCGCTCGCCGCGATCGCCGGCGCGCTCGGGCCCGCCGCGGCGGCGGCGCGCGTCGATCCGGCACGGACGCTGTCCTGAGCGGGGATTCGCGATCACCTTCCGGGGTCGCGAATCACGCCGCCTTCGAGGCTACAGAGCCGCTACCCGCGCTCGCTGTAGACGACGAGCTTCTTGCCGACGAGGAGCTTGTGGCCGTTCGGGTTGTGGATGCCGTTCCAGCGGCAGAGCTCGGAGAGGTCCACGCCGAGCCGCTGCGAGATCGACCAGAGGGTGTCGCCCGCCTGGACGCGGTGGGTCGTGCGGGCGCGGCCGGCCGGGACGCGGACGGCGGTCCGGGCGCGGGCGCGGGCGGTGGTGGGCTCGAAGGTGGGATCACGATCGGCGGACGCCACGGCGGAACCAGCGCCGATCGGCTTCGGGATGAGGAGCTGCTGTCCCACGCGCAGCTTCTTCGCGGTCTTCATCCCGTTCATCTCCAGGATCCCCTGCATCGGGACGCCATGGCGATGCGCGATCGACGAGAGCGTGTCGCCGCGGCGGACGACGTGGCCCGCGAAGGTGAGCCGCACCTTGGGCTGCATGGCCGGCCAGCTCGCGGCGAAGGTCTCCGCGTTCGCCTTCGGGATCTTGAGGGAGTAGGGGCGCGGCGGCGTGCAGGAGCGGCGCAGCTCGGGGTTCAGGTCGATGAGCGCGCGCTCCTCGATGCCGGCGGCCTTGGCGAGCACGGAGAGCAGGGTCGCGGAGGGGATCTTCACCTCCTCGTACTCCGTCCACGACTGCTTCTCGATCTCCTCGTCGGTGAAGCCGAAGGCCTGCGGGTGCTTCGAGAGGATGGCGGCCGCCATGAGCTTCGGGACGTAGCCCTTCGTCTCGGGGTGGAGGACCTTCTTCCCCGGCTCCGCCGCCATGTCCCAGAAGTCGTCGTAGCCCGCGTCCTTCGCCCGCTGGATGCGGCCGCCGCCGCCGTTGTAGCCGGCCCACGCGAGGCGCCAGTCGCCGGTCTGCGTGTAGAGCTGCTTCAGGTAGCGGGCCGCGGCGCGCGCGGAGCGCTCCGGATCGCGGCGCTCGTCGACCCAGAAGTCCTGGCGCAGGCCGAACGCCTTGCCGGTCGAGGCGATGAACTGCCACGGCCCGGAGGCGCTCGCGTGGCTGTACGCGAAGTTGCCGAAGCCGCTCTCGATCATGGCGAGGTACACCGTGTCCTCCGGCAGCCCCTCCTCGCGCAGGATGGCCCGGTAGTGATCGAGGTAGCGGTGCGAGCGGCCGAGCCACTTCACGAAGTGTGCGCGCGCGGCGGGCGACTGGAAGAAGCGGACGTAGCCGACCACCGCCTCGTTCACGTCGATGGGGATGTCGTACTTCGCGCGGAGCTGGGCGAGGTCCATGTCCAGCTCGGGCAAGAGCTCGATGCGGCCGGCGCCGGTCTCGTGCGGCACCTTGCCCTCTACCGCCGCGTCCTTCGCGCCGTCGCGGACGTGCGCCTCCTCCTCGGCGCGGCGCACCGCCTCGATGTCCGCGGAGTCGCGATCGATCTCCTCCGCGATGGGCGGCTCGTCGGGCACGTCCGCCCAGGCCTCGATCTGCGGCGCCCGCGGCGCGGGGGCGGCGAGCTCGAGGGCCGTCTCCACGACCTCCGGTTCAGGCACGCTCGCAGGCGGCAGCACCTGCGTGGCCGCCGAGTGGGCGGCGCTGAGCGCGGCGGACCGCGAGGCGCGGGCCTCCGACGCGAGGGGCGCGGCGAGAACGGAAAGGACGAAAAGGGACAGGCGCGTCGGTCGCATCGCTCCTCGGCTGCTCAGGCGCCGGCCAGGGGGCCGGAGCCTCTCAGGGTTGACATGGTAGCGGCCAAACTACTGGGGTCAAAATCATGCGCTCGCTCGCCTACTTGCTCGGCTGCCCGTGGCCGGGGCCGAGGATGAGGGCGCGGTAGCGCGCGGGGTCGAAGCGAACCGACGCCTCCGGCGTGTGGCAGGCCCGGCAGCGCGTCGCCGGGACCTCGCGCGCGATGTGGCCGGGAGGATCCCGGACATGCGCGCTCGCTGGCCCGTGGCACGCCTCGCACTGAACCGCCTCCCGGCCCGCGACCTGCGCCACGCCGCACGCGCCGCCGGGCTCCTTCCAGCCGGTCACGTGACAGCGAACGCAGGCGAGGTCGAACTGCCGCCCTACGCGGACGAGCGTCTCGTACGCCGCCGAGTGGGCCGTCGTCTGCCAGTGAGACTGCGCATCGGGGTGGCACGCACGGCAGGCCCCTTTGCTGGCGCCCGCTCCGACGTACGACGAAACGCCCTTCGCCGGCGGGGGGCAGACCTCCCCGCGCGAGCGGGCGCGGGCGAGGTTCACCGCCGCGACCTCCCGGTAGTGCGCGTCGATCACCCCCCGGACGGCAGGGTCCTCGGGGATGTCCTTCGTGAGCGGGACGAAGCTGACGCGGAGCGCGGGCCGATCCGGCGGCGCCTCCGGGAGCGCGGCGGCGCGAAGCTCGCGCTCGCGCGCGTCGAGCTCGCGGAGCTTCGCCTCGAGGGCGGCCGCGAGCGGCGCCTGGCCCGCCGCGCGCGCGCGCGCGAGCCGGTCCGCGTACGCGGCGCGGCGCTCGGCGACGAGCGCGAGCTCCTCGTCGCGCTGCGACGCGCCCCGCAACACCTCGAACGGGCGGGAGAGATCGCCGCGCAGCCACAGGTCGATCCGCGCGAGCGACTGCCCGCGACCGGCCACCTGCACGACCGGGACCGGGGCCTCGAGCACGGCCCGGTCCTGGTCGTCGTCGATGAGGCGCTCGCGGTGGGCGGCGAGGAGGAGCGCGAGGCCCGCGCGGCGCGCCTCGTCCGCCCGGTCCAGGGCGGCGCGCGTGCCGCCGGCGTGCACCACCGCGACGCGCACCGGCGCAGAGGGCACCTTCCCGAGCGAGCCGAACCCGACCTGACCGCCGAGCACGGTCCCGTCCGTGAAGGGGATCCCGGTGGACCTCGCGAACCGCTCGCCCAGGAAGAGGTCCCGCTCGCCGGCGACGGCGGCGGCGAGCCCGAGCCGGCGCATCACGGCCCCGAGCGTGCGGGCGCGGAGGACGTCCTGATCGTGGGCCTCGGCGTCGGGAGGGAGCTCGAAGAGCAGGTCGCCGCCCGCGACGAAGAAGGTCGGCGTCCCCTCCGCCCGGATGCGCGCGAGCACCGTGGCGGCCCGGGCGAGGCCGCCCCGCTGGTCCTCGCTGCACCCGCACGGCTCCAGATAGCCCCCCACGTCCGCCGCATAGACGAGGGTCACGCGATCGGGGAGGCGGGGCTCGGGCCCGGACGAGGGCGCGGCACCGGCCGGGGCGGCCGCGACGGCGATCACGGCCGCGAGGGCGATCGCGGGGTTCGAGTTGCGCATGGGGGCTTCGCGGCTTAGCGGGGAACCGCCGGCCGCCTCGCGAATTCCAGGTTTCCCGCCCGTCGGCGGGAGTGCTAGATCCCGGCCGCCGCCCACGTTCCGCATGTCCGTCCAGATCGGCCCGTACTCGTTCTCCGGCAGGTTCTTCCTCGCGCCGCTCGCCGGGGTCTCCGACCGCCCGTTCCGCGCCATCTGCCGCGCGATGGGCGCGAGCTTCGCCTACACCGAGATGGTGAGCGCCCACGGCCTCGTCCACGGGACGCTCCAGACGGAGAGCTACCTCGATCGCGAGCCGGACGAGGACCCCTTCGCGGTGCAGATCTTCGCGTCCGAGCCGGACGTGCTCGCCCGGGGCGCGGAGGTGGCGGTCCGCGCCGGCGCCGGGATGATCGACGTGAACATGGCGTGCCCGGTGAAGAAGGTCTGCGGGACGGGCGCCGGCGCCGCGCTGGGGCGCGATCCGCGCCGCGTCGAGGAGGCGGTCCGCGCCATCCGCGCGGCGGTGCCGGTCCCGGTCACCATCAAGATCCGCGCCGGCTGGGACGACGCCGAGCTGAACTGCGTCGAGGTCGCGCGCGCCGCCGAGGCGGGAGGCGCCGCCGCCGTCGCGCTCCACGGCCGCACGCGGAACCAGATGTACTCAGGGCGCGCGCGCTGGGACCTCGTGCGCGCGGTGAAGGCGGCGATCTCCATCCCCGTCCTGGGTTCGGGGGACGTGTGGACGGCGGACGACGCGCTGCGCATGCGCGCGGAGACCGGCTGCGACGCGGTCCTCGTGGCCCGGGGCGCCTGCGGCAACCCCTGGATCTTCCGCGAGCTGCGCGCGGCCGAGCTCGGCGCGCCCCGCCCTCCGCCGCCCACCCGGGACGAGTGGGTCGGCACGGTGCTCCAGCACGTGCGGCTCCAGGTGGAGCACCGGCGGCGGCAGCGACCCGGCGACGATCCGCGCGAGGCCGAGCTGCTCGCGATCCGTGAGCTCCGCAAGCACCTCCTGTGGTACACCCGCGGCCGCCGTGGCGGCGTCCACTTCCGTCGCGACGCCGACCGCCTCAAGACCGCCGCGGACGTCGCGCAGGTCATCGAGGAGCACTTCCCGGCCGGCGGCGCGAGCTTCGAGCTGGACCCGGGGTTCCGCCGCGAGGAGGAGGGGGAGTGAAGCCCAGGGCCCTGCTGCTCGCCGACTCGGCCGAGCTCGCCGGCGCGTGCGCCGAGGCGGGCTTCGAGGTCGAGCGCGCGCAGACCGTCGCGGAGGGCCGCGCCCTCGCCGCGCGCGAGAAGTTCGCCATCGTGGACGCACGCATCGCGAGACCGCGCCCGCTCGACGAGGAGCTCCAGCACCGCGTGGAGGCGTTCTTCGAGCGGCTCCGCGGCCACCCGGCCGGCGGGCTCTACGACTCGGTCATGCGCGAGGTCGAGAAGCCGCTCATCGCCGGCGCGCTCGCGCGCGCGAACGGCGTGCGCGCCGCCGCCGCGGCGGCGCTCGGGATCGATCGCGGCACGCTCGTGCGCCGGATGCGGGCGCTCGGGCTGGACGACACATGACCGAGCTGCAGTCCCTGGCCACGTACACCGGAGCGATCCTCGCGGGCGCCCTCGCCGGCGGGGCGCTCCCGCTCTTCGGCGCGATGCGGCGCTCCGACGTGCTGCTCTCGTTCTCGGCCGGCGTGATGCTAGGCGCCGCCTTCTTCCACATGCTCCCCGAGGCGGTCGAGGCGGGCGGCGCGGCGGCGCTGCCGTACGCGATGCTCGGCTTCCTCCTCCTCTACCTGCTCGAGCGCTTCGTGCTCGTGCACGTCTGCGCCGAGCCCGGCCCGGGCGGCGTCCCGGAGCTGGACTCGCACGTCCACGGCGCGCCCGCCCACGTCCACGTGCACGGCGACGCGACCGGCTGCGGCGTCCACACGATGGGCCTCGCCGCCTTCGTCGGGATGAGCCTCCACACGATCGTGGACGGGTTCGCGCTCGGCGCGGCGAACGTGGAGGCGGAGCTCGGGCTGCTCGTCTTCCTCGCCATCCTCGCGCACAAGATCCCGAACGCCTTCTCGCTCTCGGCGATCCTCCGCGCCGAGGGCTACACGCGCGGGCGCGCGCTCGCGATGAACGCCGCGTTCGCGCTCATGGTGCCGCTCGGCGCGGGGCTGTACGTCCTCCTGCGCGAGACGGTGCACGTGGAGGCGTTCACCTCGATCGCGCTCGCCGCCAGCGCGGGGACGTTCCTGCACCTGTCGCTCTCGGACATCCTCCCCGACCTCCACCGCCGCGGCGTCGCGCGCTGGCGGCTCTCGATCGCCATGATCGGCGGGCTCGTGCTCATGTGGGCGCTGCGCTTCCTGCGCGCGGGGCACGGGCACTGAAGACGCGCTCGGCCAGCCCGACGCGCTCGCCTCCTCACCCCACGGGCGGCTGCTCCCTGTGTGGCCCACCCGCGGCAGCCCGATCCGTCCCTGGCGATCGGCGCACGAGGGGGTGGAATGAGGCGCGAGGGGAGGCTCCGATGAGAGGGTTCGTCGACGACATCGAGGACAGGACCGAGGAGAACACCGACTTCCGGCGCGTACTCTACACCGGGAAGAACCTGCAGCTCGTGCTGATGGCGCTCCGCCCCGGCGAGGAGATCGGCGAGGAGGTCCACGAGGACCGGGACCAGTTCTTCCGGGTGGAGAAGGGAAAGGGCGAGGTCTCGATAGACGGCAAGCGGACGAAGGTCGAGGGCGACTCCGCCATCGTCGTCCCCGCCGGCGCGCGCCACAACGTCCGCAACACCGGCGACGAGCCGCTGAAGCTGTACACGATCTACGCGCCCCCCGAGCACGTGGACGGGACCGTGCACGCCACGAAGGCCGCCGCCGACGCCTCGGAGGAGCACTTCGACGGACGGACCACGGAGTAGCGACGATCGTCGTCACCGCGGCAGCGCGAGCGTGAACACCGTCCGCTCGCCGGGGGCGGAGCGGACCTCGAGCGTGCCGCCGTGCGCGATCGCGATCGAGCGGGCGATGAACAGCCCCAGGCCGAGGCCGTCCTTCCCGCCGGCGCGGTCGCGCTCCCCGCGCCGGAACGGCTCGAACAGCGAGGGCTGGAGCTGCGGCGGGATGGGGGCGCCCTCGTTCGCGACCTCGATCACCGCTCGCTCGGCGTCCGCGCGCCACGAGACCTCCACCGTCGAGTCGCGCGGGCTGTAGTCGAGGGCGTTCGAGAGGAGGTTCGCGACGATCTGGCCGACGCGGTCCGGGTCCCACTCTCCGTGCACGTCCGGCGCGCCGGCCGCCCTCACCGCGCGCCCGGGGTGGGCCGCCTCGCACTCCTCGGCGACCACCTTGCACACCGCCCCGAGATCGCAGCGCCGCGGGCGGAGGGGGATCCCGGAGCCGCCCCGCACGCGCGCGTAGTCCACGAGCACCGCGATGATGCGCTGCATGCGGTCGGCGTTCCCGAGGATCCGCTCGCCGAGCCGCGACGCCGCCGCCGGATCGCCGGCCTGCCGCAGGAGGAGCTGGGCCGAGGCCGTGATCGCGGAGAGCGGGTTCCGCAGGTCGTGGCCGACGATCCCGAGCACGTTCCGCTGGAACTCCGCGGCCTCGCGCTCGGCGGTCACCTCGCGCACCAGCAGGCCGAGCCCGAGGGTCGCCCCCGCCACCCGCACCGGGTACCAGCTCTCGACCCAGTGGCGCAGGTGCCCGGGCGCGGCCGGCGTCTCGCCGGAGAGCTCGACGTCGATCTTGGGCTGGCCGGTGCTCAGGACCTCGCGGAACGCAGCCTCGACCTCGTCGTGCGGCATGTCCGGGAGCAGCTCACGCGGCCGCTTTCCGACGTGCGCCTCCGCCGGGACGCCGTTGATCTCGGCGAGCACGCGGTTCACGCGCGCGAAGCGCAGCTCGGGGTCGAGGAGCCCGATGCCGAGCGGCGCGTTGTCGAAGATCGCGTCCAGCACCGCGCGCACGCGCGCCTCCGCGGCGCGGGCGCCTCGCTCGGCGTCGAGCAGGCGCGCGCGGTCGAGCGCCTGCGCGCACTGCTGCGCGGCCGCGAGGATGAGCTCGCGCTCCTCGCGCCGGAACGCCCGCTGCGCGTCGAAGGCGAAGGACACGGCGCCGAGCACGCGGTCGCCGAGCTTCAGCGGGAGGGCGGCGAGCGCCTTCATCCGCGCGGCGTGAGGCGCGTAGCGGGGCAGCTCCGGGAAGGCGGCGAGGAGCTGCTCGGCGGTCTCGATCCAGATCGGCTCGCCGCCGCGCGCGGCGGCGGCGCCCGGCAGCGGCGCGTCGAGCGGCAGCGTGGCCAGCCGATCGCGGACCTGCTCCGCGCCGCCGATGGCGGCGGCCATGTGCAGGCGCCCCGCGGCCGCGTCGAGCACGTAGGCGACGGACGAGGACGCCCCGAGCGCCTCCTTCGCCTGCGAGACGAGGACCGCGGCGACCTCCGACACGGTGCTCGCCCCGGACAGCGCGGCGGTGACGGCCTGGAGCCGCTGGAGGCGATCGCGGGCCTGCTGCGCGCTCCGGCGCTGCGCGCGCTCCGCGTCGAGGAGCTGGGCCCGCTCGAGCGCCTGGGCGCAGTGCTCGGCGACGGAGAGGAGGAAGGCGCGCTCGTCGGGTTCGAAGGCGCGCGGCTCGGAGAACCCAAGCGAGAGGACACCCAGCACGTCCCGGTCGGCCCCGGCGATGAGCGGCAAGGCCACCCCGGCGCGCACCCCGTGCTCGGCCGCGATCTCGGACATCTCCGGGAAGTGCGCGTGGAGCTCCTCGTGCGAGCGGAACCAGACCGGCCCCCGGCTGCGGACCGCCTCCGCGACCGGGAGCGGCGCCGTGACGGGGACCCGCCCGAACCGCCGCCGGATCGCCTGCACCCCCGCCTCGTCGATCACGACGAGGGCGTCGCCCTCCTTCGTCCGGAAGGTCGTCACGCTCGCGCCCGCCGCGACGCGCACCCGCTCCACCACGACCCGCGCGATCTCCCGGGCGCCGCCGGCGCGCGCGAGCGCCGACGTCACGTCCTGGAGGAGCCCGAGCCGGAGCGCGATCGCCTGGGCCCTGTCGCGGGCCCGCTCCATCTCCTCCTCACGCTGGCGCGCGCCGCTCATGTCCGTCACGAGCGCGCAGACGCCCGGGCGACGGCCGTCCAGCTCCGGCATGGGGATGTACGAGCAGATCCAGCCGCGGGCGCGGTCGCCCGGAGGCGTTCCCTCGATGGGCACGTTGGTGCGGGGCTGCCCGGTCTCGAGCACCGCTCGCACGGCGGCCTCGACGCCCTCCACCGCCGCCCGGCGCGGGTCGTCCGGCCGGAGCTCCAGGATCTCACCCAGAGAACGGCCGACGTGCGCCTCGGGCGAGATCCCGTTCCAGGACGCGATCGCGTCGTTCACCCGCAGGAATCGAACGTCGGCGTCGAACAGCGCGATCCCGGTCGGCCCGTCCCACAGCGCGTCGATGAGCGCGCGCTTCAGCTCGCGGATCCTCGCCTGACCGGGTTCTTCGCCGCGCATGGCCGAACCGTCGAGCGTCCCCCTCGCTCACTTCTACGCCGCCTGTCCGTGCGGACGCACGCGTTGGAGCTTTGATCCCCAACGGAGTGCGGGCGACTCCCACGGTCAAGCGACGGCGACCTCCGGCGATCGCCGGATGCGAGGTCACGCGCAGCGGAGGGCCTCGGCGAGCGCTCGCGGACCGTGGCGAAACGCCTCGATCGCCTCGTCGGCCGGCGAGCGCCCGGACGCGGCGCGCTCGGCGAGCGGCGCCAGCCAGACGCGCTCGTCCTCGCCCCGCTGGCCGCAGCAGCTCTGGCGGCAGAGGCCGCCCGATGCGGCCTCGAGGAGCACGCGGGCGAGCTCCTGGATCGAGCGGCCGTCCGGTGCGCGCCCGGTCAGCCCCTCGCGCCCCGCGGTGCGCGTCAGCGACCGGCGCTCCGCCACCGTGAACGACCTCACGACGTCCCACGCCCAGGCGCGCGCCTGGCGGTCGTAGAGGATGCCCTTCCAGAACGCGAGCAGCGCCTTCGCCATGGGCGCGGAGCAGGAGTCGGCGCCGCGCACCTCCACGACGCCCTTCACCCGCACCTCCGGGAACACCGTCGTGAGGTGGTCCTCCCAGTCGGAGATCGTCGCCCGCTCGCCGGAGAGCCCCTCCGCGAGGAACTGCCGGAAGGTCCTGCCGCCCGTGTCCCGGTACGCGCCCGCGCGGCGCAGGAAGATCATGGGGACGTCGAGCGCCCACTCGGCGTAGCGGCGGTACGGATCCTCCTCGAACCCCGGCTCGAAGGCGAACGGCAGGATCCCGCAGCGCGCCGGGTCCGTCTCCTCCCAGACGGCGGTGCGGTAGCTCTTCCAGCCGATCTCGCGCCCCTGCACGATCGGGCTGTTCGCGTAGAGCGCGACCACCGCGGGCTGGATCGCGAGCGCGACGCGCAGCTTCTCAGCGAGGTCGTTCTCGCCCGAGAAGTCGAACGACGCCTGCGCCGACGCGGTCATGGCCATCATGTCCGGCGCGAGCCGGCCGCGGGCCGCGAGGAACGGGCGCATCACCTTGTAGCGGTTCTTCGGCATCCAGGGGCTCTCGGACGGCGTGCCCCATGGCCGGTACCCGCCGGCGAGGAACTCGACGCCCAGGTCCCGCGCCAGCTCGGCGCACTTCTCGATGTGCCGGTCGAGCTCGGCGGCCACGACGTGCACGTCGGCGAACGGCCGGCCCGAGAGCTCGAGCTGTCCTCCCGGCTCGATCGAGATCGTGAGGCCGTCGTTCTGGGAGGCGATGATCCGCCCCTCCTCCTCGAACGGCTGGTAGCCGAAGCGCGTGAACCCCCGGAGCACCTCCGCGACCCCGCCCGACCCCTCGTACGGCAGCGGCTCGAGCGTGCCGGCGCGGAGCATGAGCTTCTCGTGCTCGAGCCCGACCTTCCAGCTCTCGCGCGGCCGCTCGCGCGCGCGGAACCACGCGACGAGGTCTTCGACTCCGGCGATGGGCGGCGACTCGTGGATGCGGGCGTCGAGCGACATGCGGGCGGACTCTATAACGCCGCCCCGGCCCGCCCCCTGCGGAAATCTCGAGCCCGCGGACCGCCCGTCAGCGCTCCTCCGCGCGAACTCCTGCGCGGCCGGTGGCTGGTGAAGGGGAGAGGAGATCCTCGAGGAAGAACGCCGCGAGCTCCGCGCGCCCGGCGAGCCCGGCCTTCCGGTAGACCGCGAGCGCCTGCTGCCGCACCGTCCGCTCGCTCGTCCGCCGGAGGTCCGCGATGTCCTTGGAGGCGAGCCCCTTGAGGAGCAGGAGCGCCACCTCGCGCTCGGCCCCCGAGAGCCCCCACCGGGCGAACTGGTGATCGATCGCGGCGCCGAGCCCACGCACGTGCTCGTCCGACTCCAGGCGGAACCGGGCGAGGTCCGCCTCCGCCCGGCCCAGGTCCCGCTGGAGGGATCGCGCGCGCCTCCGGGCGACGAGCAGCTGGCCCCACAGCACGACCGTCCCGGAGAGGGCCGCCGCCATCACGGCCACCTCGAGGAGGAGGTGGGCGGTGGAGCCGCCCGCGCCCGCGTCGCTCACCACGTCGAGCCCGACGAGCAGCGTCACGGCGAGGAGGATCGCGGCGGGGACGGCGAGCATCGCGGGGCGGACGACCCCGTCATCCGCCGCAGGCGAGCGGGCGAGGTGCTTCATCGCGCTCGGGTTTTCTTCGTGCGTCATCCGTCGGATGGCGGCCGGACGCCCGCGCCGCCAAGGTCGCGGGAACCACCGGAGAGCGAACCATGCCGACCCTACCCCTGCACCCCGCCATCGTCCACCTGCCCCTCGGCCTCGCGCTGGCGATCCCGCTCGTGGCGCTCGCCCTCGCCATCGCCCACCTCCGCGGGCGCGTTCCCCGGATCGCGCTCGGCGTCCTGGTGGGGCTGCAGGCCCTCCTCGTCGCCTCGGGCGTGGTCGCGATGCAGCTCGGAGAGCGCGACGAGCGGCAGGTGGAGAGGGTCGTGGCGGAGCGGGTGATCGAGGCCCATGAGGAGCGTGCCGAGATCTTCGTCTGGGCGGCGGGGGCGGTGCTCGCCCTCTCGGCGGCGCTGCTGCTCGTGCCGGCGCGCCTCGCGCTCGGGCTCAGCGCGGCCGTCGCCGCGGGGACGATCGGCGTGGCCGCGCTAGGGGTGCGCACCGGCTCGGCGGGCGGCGAGATCGTGTACGCGCACGGGGGCGCGAGCGCGTTCGGGCCGTCGCCCGCGACGCCCGGAGGCGCGGTCGCTCCGGTGTCCGCACGCGCGTCGCGCGACGACGACTGACGGGCCCTCGGCCGGACCCGGCGAGGTCACCGCTCGCCTGCGACCCCGAACCCGGGTGTGGGTGCGGGCATGAAAACCACCCCGAGACGTTCTGTCCCCTGGCGGCGGGGGGTCACCGTTCTGCTTGCGGACCCCTACCCCCCACCCTATCCTCGGACGATACGTAGGTTTTCTCGCTTGCCCGCTCAAAGACCTCCCACGCCCAGGCGCCCCCGAATGATCCGCCCCTTCCGGCTGCTCACCACCCTCGCGGCCACGGCCGCCCTCGCGCTCGGCGTCACCGTCCGCTTCGTACGAGCGGAGCCCGAGGTCCCGCCGGCGGCCGTGGCGTATCGCGGCGCCGTCCCCGCGCACGCGAAGGCGGACGGCGCCGGCGAGTACCGCCTCGATCGCCTCCCGATCCTGTCGCAGGTGATCCTCGCGGTGAAGGACAACTACGTCGATCCCTCGCGCTTCGACCCGAAGCAGATGGTCGTGTCCTCGCTCGAGAGCGTGGAGCGGACGGTCGCCGAGGTGATGGTCCAGGGCGACGCGAAGTCGCCGAAGCTCACGCTCACGGTGGGCGCGGCGCAGCGCGAGCTCGACCTCACCGGCGTGGACTCCATCTGGAAGGTCCGCACCGCGCTCGGCGAGGCGATGGGGTTCATCCAGGAGCACCTCGTCGCGCACAAGGAGCTGAAGGAGATCGAGTACGCGGCGGTGAACGGGCTGCTCTCCACGCTCGACCCGCACACGAACCTGCTCGAGCCCAAGTACTTCAAGGAGATGAAGCTCCAGACCCGCGGCGAGTTCGGCGGGCTCGGCTTCGTCATCGCCATGCGCGACGGGAACCTCACCGTCGTGAAGGTGCTCAAGAACACCCCGGCGCAGCGGGCAGGCATCAAGGCGCGCGACGTCATCGCCCGCATCGAGGAGCAGTCCACGGTCAACATGGACCTGCAGGACGCCGTCGACCGGCTGCGCGGCAAGCCGCAGACGAAGATCTCGATCACGGTCCAGCGCAAGGGCACGGACGCCCGCAAGCTCTCCCTGCTGCGCGAGGTCATCAACGTCGAGACGGTCGCGCAGGCGAAGCTGCTCGACGGCAACATCGGCTACGTCCGCCTGTCCCAGTTCTCGGCCAACACGACGCGCGACCTCCTCACCGCCCTCCAGCAGCAGCGCGCCCAGGCGGGCGGCAAGCTCGAGGGGCTCGTGCTCGACCTGCGCGGGAACCCGGGCGGCCTGCTCGAGCAGGCGATCCAGGTCTCGGACCTGTTCCTCTCCCAGGGCGTCATCGTGAAGACGGTCGGCGGCGGCGACCGCCAGCGGATCCACGAGGTGAAGGAGGCGAGCGGGGAGACGAGCGACCTCACGAGCCTGCCCCTCGTGGTCATCGTGAACAACAGCTCCGCCTCGGCGAGCGAGATCGTCGCGGGCGCGCTCAAGAACAACGGCCGGGCGCTGGTCATCGGGCGGCAGACGTTCGGCAAGGGGTCGGTGCAGGTCCTCGACGACCTGAACGATCCCACCGGCTCGGGCGAGCAGTCCGCGCTCAAGCTGACCATCGCGCAGTACCTCACCCCCGGTGACGTCTCCATCCAGGAGGTCGGCATCACGCCGGACGTCATGCTCCTCCCCGGCCGCGCGCTGAAGGAGCAGGTGAACTTCTTCGCGCCGCCGCGCTCGATGGGCGAGGTGGACCTCGACCGTCACCTCATGAACCCCGCCGACTCCTCGCCCGCCGAGGTCGCGAAGGCCGAGGCCAAGAAGAAGCGGGTCGAGAAGGCGCCCCTCGAGCTGCGCTACCTCCTCGACGAGAAGGAGGACCAGGTCGCGAAGGCGCTGAAGCGCGACGTCGCCGCGCAGGCCGCGGAGGCCCACGACGAGGGCATCGAGCAGCAGCTGACGCCCGAGCAGATCGAGGACGAGGAGGCGGAGGCCGATCCGGACCGGCTCGTCGAGGACTACCAGATCCGGTTCGGCCGCGAGCTCCTGAAGCGCTCGCCGCTGCCGGATCGCGCGCGCCTCATGGAGGCCGCGAAGGCGCTCGTCGCCGAGCGCCAGGCGCAGGAGGAGACGCGGCTCGAGAAGCGGCTCCAGGAGCTGGGCGTCGACTGGGCGCCGGCCGCGCCGACGCAGGGCCGCGGGGCGGCGCGCGCCGCCGTCACGCTCACCCCGGCGCCGGGCAAGGATCACCGCGCCGGCGACACGGTGCCGTGGACGGTGACCGTCGAGAACAAGGGCGACGCGCCGTTCCGGCGCCTCCGCGCCTGGAGCACCGCCGAGAAGAACCCGCTCCTCGACCGGCGCGAGTTCGTGTTCGGCAACGTGCCGCCGGGCGAGCGGCGCAGCTGGACGGTGCCGCTGCGGCTGCCGAAGGGCATGGACAGCCGGCGGGACGAGATCTCGCTGCACTTCGAGGACGAGGGCGGCCACGCCCCGGCCGACCTGGCGACGAGCCTCGGGGTGGTCGAGGTGCCGAAGCCCGTGTTCGCGTTCAGCGTGCAGATCGAGGACCGCCAGGGCGGCAACGGCGACGGCCTCGCGCAGCGCGGCGAGACGTTCGACGTCCGGGTGGACGTCCGCAACGCCGGCACCGGCGCGGCGGGCGACAAGACCTGGGTCTCGCTCAAGAACCTCGGCGACGACAAGGTCTTCATCAAGAAGGGGCGCGAGGCGCTCGGCGCGCTCAAGCCCGGGGAGACGAAGTCCGCGCGCATGGAGGTCGAGCTGCGGCGCGGCTCGAAGAGCGACACGCTCCCGCTCCGCGTGATGATCGTGGACGAGAAGATGGAGGAGTACGTCTCCGAGAAGCTCGACTGGCCCGTCGCGAAGGACGAGCAGGCGCGCACGGCGGCGTCCGGCTCGGTCCGGGTCGAGGCCGCCGAGGCGACGCTCCGCTCCGGCGCGAGCGCGTCGTCGCCGGCCATCGCGACCGCCAAGCGCGGCGCGGTGATCCCGGTGGACGCGAAGATCGGCGAGTTCTACCGGGTCGAGTGGCAGAAGGGCCGGTTCGCCTTCGTCCCCGACTCCGAGGTGCGCGCCGCGCGCGGCCCGCGCTCCGGCGTCGTCGCCGCCGCGTGGCAGCGCGAGCCGCCGCGCATCGCGCTCGTCCCCGATCCGCAGAAGGGCGCGCCGGTGGTGGAGGGGGATCACTGGAAGCTGCAGGGCACGGCGCTCGTGCCGCCCTCGTCCGATCCGGACGCCCGCCTGCGCGACGTGTTCGTGTTCGTGAACGAGCAGAAGGTGTTCTTCAAGGTGCTCCCGGAGAGCACGGCCGCCGCGAAGCTCGACTTCACGGCGGACATCCCGCTCGAGACCGGCAACAACGTGGTCACGGTGTTCGCGCGGGAGGACGACGAGTTCCAGAGCCGCAGGAGCATCGTCGTCTACCGGCGCCCGGCCGCCGAGGTGGCGACGGACGGCACGCAGAAGACGAGGCAGGCCCAGTAGACGGAGCTGCTGGCGGGTGGTGGGAGCGGAGGGCCGCGCGGCGACGCGCGGCCCTTCGTGCCTCAGCCCGCGGCGGCCCGCAGCCGCTCGTTCTCCGCCTCGAGCGCCGCCACCCGCTCCTGCAGCCGCGCGAGCGCGGCCTCCACCTCGGCGGCGTCGAGCTTCCGCGGGATGTGCTGCGGGCAGTTCACGTCCCAGGCCTCCACCGTGAACAGCACCGCCTGCTCGGGCGTGGCGCGGTAACCCTCGGGCATGAGGCGCGCGACGAGCGCGGGATCGTCCTCGACCACCCGGGCGCGTCCCCAGATCTTCACCCGCGTCCGGGTCTCGTAGTCCATGAGGAAGAGGAACGCCCGGTCGTTCTCGGCGAGGTTCCCCGTCGTGACGTACTGCCGGTTTCCCCGGAAGTCGGCCCAGGCGAGCGTGTGCGGGTCGAGCACGCGGAGGAAGCCCCTCGGACCGCCGCGGTGCTGCACGTACGGCTGGCCCGCCGCGCTCGCCGTCGCGAGGTAGACGCTGTCGCGCTCCGCGACGAACCGGGCGAGCTCGTCGTCGAGCTCCGTCCCGAAGCCTCCGCGGCGCTCCAGGCGCGCGTAGGCCTCCCGCGATCCCCTGCGGGCCTGGACCGCCTTGACGGCCGGCGTGAACGCGACGTCGCTCGAGGGGCGGTGCATCTCGCGGCTCCTTGCGGGTGAGGTGGGGTCCGGCCGGTCTCCCGTCCGGACCCCAGGGTTCGGTCACGCGGCCTTCGCCCCGCTCGCGTGCACGACGGGGAAGTCGATCTCGGTCCCGGCGACCTCGTTCAGATAGTTCGTGAACACGGTCAGCGCCGCGTTCGCGACGAGCTCGACGAGCTGCCCGTCGTCGAGGCCGGCGGCGCGAGCCTCCGCGAGCTCGGCGTCGTCGACGCGGCCGCGCCGCTCGATGACGCGTCCGACGAACCGCAGCGCCGCCTCGTCGCGCGGGTTCGAGGCGCGCCCCTGCCGCGCGCGCTCGAGCTCGGCGGGCGGGAGCCCGAGCCCCGCCCCCAGCGCGCTGTGGGCCGAGAGGCAGTACTCGCACCCGTTCGCCTCAGAGACGGTGAGCGCGATCTGCTCGCGCAGCCGCGCACGGATGCGTCCTCGCGCGAGCGCGCCCGCGAGGCCGAGCACGCCCTCGAGCGCCGCGGGCGACTGGGCGATCACGCGGTAGAGGTTCGGGGTCGCGCCCAGGCTCCGCTGCACGCCTTCGAGCAGCTCGCGGGCACGGCCTTCGGCGGTGGAGGGATCGACGGGGGGAATGCGGGACATGGCGTCTCCTGGTGGCTGAGGCCGCACGAGGTGCGGCGCGTGGGTGCCCATGGAGTTGCGGCCGCGAGCCCGCCGGAACAATGGACGCTGTCGCAGGACACTCTTGCGATCGGGGGAATGACGCATGGACCGGATCGACGCCTGGGCGACGTTCGCCGCGGTGGCAGAGGGACGGAGCTTCGCGGCGGCGGCCCGGCGACTGGGGCGGTCGCCCGCCGCCGTCACGCGGGCGGTGGCCGCGCTCGAGGAGCGGCTCGGAGCGCGGCTGCTCAACCGCACCACGCGCTCGGTCGCGCTCACGGACGTGGGCGCGCGCACGCTCGAGGCGGCGCGGCGCGCGCTCGCCGGGTTCGAGGAGCTGGAGGGCGCCGCCGCGGCGGAGCGGCAGGAGCCGCGCGGGCGGCTGGGCGTGACCGCGTCGGTCGTGTTCGGGCGGCTGCACGTGCTCCCGATCGTGCAGGCGTTCCTGCGCGATCACCCGTCGGCGAGCGTGGAGCTCCTCCTGCTCGACCGCGTGGTGTCGCTCGTGGACGAGGGGCTCGACGTGGCGGTGCGCCTCGGCCGGCTGCCCGACTCGTCCCTGAAGGCCCTCCGCGCGGGCGAGGTGCGGCGCGCGGTCTACGCGAGCCCCGGGTATCTCGAGGCGAACGGGACGCCACGCTCGCCGCAGGCGCTCGCGAGCCACGCGTGCGTCGCCTGCACCTCGGTGACGCCGGCCCCCCATCGCTGGACGTTCGGGCGCGGGGGCCGGAGCTTCGCCGTGGCCGTGTCCCCTCGCCTCGTGGTGAACACGGCCGAGGCCGCCATCGACGCGGCCGTCGCCGGGCTCGGCCCGACGTGCGTGCTCTCGTACATGGTGGACTCGCACGTCCGCGCCGGCCGGCTGCGGCGGATCCTGGAACCGTACGAGCCGCCGCCCGTGCCGGTCCAGGTGGTGATCCCGGCGGGCCGGTTCGTGACCCCGCTCGTGCGTGCCTTCGTGGACCGGGCCGTGGAGGCGCTGCGCGAGAAGCTCGGCGCGCTCGCCGCCTGAACCTCGCCGGCACCCTGTTACGGACAGGTCTCGGGGAAGTTCGCCGCCCCGCTGACGAGCTGCGCCGCCGGGTCGAGCGGCGGCGCGAACGGGACGTTCTCGTCCACGAGCACGTGGCCGTGCACGTCGGTCGCCCGGATCGCGAGCGGCCCGGCGATCTGGACCCCGGCGCCCACGAACAGGTTCGTGCCGCTCCGCTCCAGGGTGCGGAAGGTCGCGTCGCCCGCGCCCCGCGCCTCGAGGGCGGCGATGGGGTGGCGGTGATCCATCGGCACGATCCCGAACCACCACGCGTTCGAGGCGGGGCTGAGCCGGTAGCGGATCGGGCCGTCCACCGGACAGGGCACGGTGCGCCAGGTCACGTCCACGCGGCCGGCGGCGGGATCCGCGACCCGCGCGAACGTCGCTGCGCCGAGATCGAGCGCGGCGTCGGCGCAGGAGGGACAGGAGTCCACCACCACCGCGGTCGCCTTCCCCAGCGGCCCGGTGATCTCGAGGCAGGTCCCGCACGCCGCCGAGGCGGCGAACACCGCGGGCGAGACCGCCACGGCGAGGGCCGGCGCCGGATCCCACCCGCACGCCCCCACGCCCGAGGCGTCGTAGGAGGTGGCGCTGCCGGTCTTCTCCGGGCCCGCGGGACAGAGGGCCGGTCCTCCCCCGCCTCCCGGGTCGCCGCCGTCCTTGCCGCCACCTCCGCAGGCGGAGAGCGCGAAGACGAGCAGGGACGCGGTGATCCGGGAGCATGGGCGCATGGGCTTCGGTGTTTGCTGCGGGGTGACCTCGCGCGCAACCCCGGCGCGGGGTGAACGAACCGTGAAACCGGATGTGCGCCCCGGGCGCACATCGCGGAGCGGCGGGAGCGGCCGGCGCCCGGGTCGGGCGGGCCGGATTTTCCCAACCCCTCGCCCCTCCGCTAGAATTCGGCACATGGCGGAGGTGAGAAAAGACGCCTCCGCCCCATCCTCCGCCCCCGGGACGAGGAGCGGGGCGGGGTTCGAGCTCCGCCTCGAGCGCGGCGGCGCGTTCGTCCGGCTCGCCGATCAGCCCATCTCGCCCGGCGTGCGGCTCGAGGCGCTCACCCTCGAGGTCCCCGACGTCCGCTTCCCGTTCGACGTCGGCAAGGGCTCGGGCCAGTTCCGCCACCGGCTCTCCGACCTCTTCGAGCTCTCCATCGCGATCGAGCCCGGCGTCGCCGAGGCGGCGCTCGCGTCGGCCAGCCTCGCCGCGTTCGGCGTCGAGGACGTGCGCATCGCGCTCCGCCCCGGGGCGGCGGAGATCGCGGCGCGGCTCTCGGGCGGACCTCCCTTCACGCTCCTCGCCGGGCTCGTCCCCGCAGGCGCGCAGGGCGCCGCGCTCGTGTTCCACTCCCCGCGCGTCTACGGCCCGGCGCCGATCCCGCCCGCGATGCTCCCCCACCTCGCCCGCGGCGTGCTCGATGCGGTCGGCGGGGAGGCCGTGCTGCGCGATCCGCTCCCGGTCCTCCTGCGGCGCGTCCTCGCGCCGCGTGGCTGGAAGCTGCCGCGCGCGGCGGGCGTCCCGCTCTCGCGCGCGGAGATCATCGAGGGGGCCGTCCGGCTCGCCTGGAGCCGCGGGGCGGCCGGCCCGGCGGCGGTCTCGCCCGAGCCCGAGCTCCTCGCGGCCGAGGAGGGCGCGCGGACCTTCCGCGAGGCGGAGGCGCGGCTCGCCGCCGGCGACGCAGCGGGCGCACGGGAGCGGTACCTCGCCGCCGGCTCCGCCGCGAGCGCGCACCCCTTCGCCGCCGAGCGGCTCCTCTCGCTCCTCGCCGCGGAGGACCGCTTCCACGACGAGGCGCTCGATCTCGCCGCCGAGTGGCTCGCGCGGCGCCCGGGGTTCTTGCCGGCGCTCGCCGCCGAGGCGTCGATCCGGCTCGCCCGCGGCGAGCCCGAGAAGGCCGCCCGCGCGCTCGCCGCCCTCGCCACCGGCGCGGCCGCGCGGGGCGAGACGTTCTCGGCGCTCGCCGCCGCGGAGGTCGCCCTCGCCC
>NZ_JALCZB010000077.1:0-22015 GCF_022690745.1 Anaeromyxobacter sp. SG64
GCCTCGGGCGGTGGCGGCGGCCCGTGGCCGTGCCGGCGCGCCGCGCGCGGGAGGACGCGGGGCGGCGCCGCCGCGGCCCCGGCCGCAGGAGCAGCGCCGCCGAGACCGATGGAGGTCTTCAGGGCGCGCAGCTCGACCGGCGTGAGCGCCCGGAACTGACCGGGCCGGAGCCCCTCGACGGTCACGCCGCCGAACTCGGGCCGGTAGAGCCGCTGGACGAAGAGGCCCACCGCCTCGCACAGCCGCTTCACGAGGTGGAAGCGCCCCTCCCCTACCACCACGCGGATCCAGACGTTCTTCTCGGCGTGCTCGTGGGGGACCGCCTCGAGGGCGCGGGCGGGCCCGTCCTCGAGGCGCACGCCCGCCACCATCCGCTCGAGCGCGCCCGGCGGCGGCTCGCCGCGCACCTTCACGAGGTAGGTCCGGCGGTGGCCGTAGCGCGGGTGCGCGAGCCGGTTGGCGAGCTCGCCGTCGTCGGTGAAGAGGACCGCCCCCTCCGCGTCGTAGTCGAGCCGCCCGACCGAGAACACGCGCTCCTTCACGCCGCGCAGGTACTCCAGCGCGGTGGGGCGGCCCTCGGGGTCGGACGCCGTCGTCACGCAGCCGGGCGGCTTGTAGAGCAGGTAGTAGCTCTTCGTGTCGCGGCGCGAGACGAGCTTCCCGTCGACGGTGACGAGATCGCGCTCCGGGTCGACCCTCGACCCGAGCTGGGTCACCCGCTGCGCGTTCACCTTCACGCGTCCGGCGAGGATGAGCTCCTCCGCCTTCCGGCGCGAGGCGACTCCCCCCTCCGCGAGGAACTTCTGCAGCCGTACTCCGTCCCCGCCCTGGGCGCCGGTCACCGCTCCGCCTCCGGACCTTCGTCCTCTTCCTTCTTCTGCTTCTCCTCCAGCGTGGCCTGCACCGCCTGACTCTTCTCGTCGGCCGCCTCGATGGCGCGCTCGAGCTCCTCGAGGGCCGCGTCGCTCTCCGCGCGCTTCGCCTCGAGCTCCGCGCGGAGCTTCTCGTCCGAGAGGTCGGCCACGATGCCCGAGATGCCGCCGTCCTGCGGCTCGGGCTGCTTCTCGACGATCTCGCGGTGCTCCTCGGAGAGCTCGTGGAACTCGCGCAGCGTCGGCAGCGAGGCGAGGTCCTTGAGCGCGAAGAACTCGAGGAACTCCCGCGTCGTGCCGTACAGCATCGGGCGCCCGGGCTCCTCCTTCTTGCCGAGGATCTTGATGAGCTTGCGCTCGAGGAGCGCCTTCACCACGGCCCCGCAGTCGACGCCGCGGATCTCCTCGATCTCGGGGCGCGTGACCGGCTGGCGGTAGGCGATGATCGCGAGCGTCTCCAGCGCGGCGCGGGTGAGCCGCTGCGGCTTCACCTTGAGCCAGCGGCGCGCGAAGGCGGCGTTGTCCGGCGAGCTCCGCAGCTGCCAGCCCCCCGCGACCTCGTGCAGCACGATCCCGCAGACGCCCTCGCGATAGTGGCCGGAGAGCTTGTCGAGGGCCTTCTCGACCCGCTCGACGTCGATGCCGGTCGCCTGGCGCAGCTCCTCCGATGAGAGCGGCCGCTCGGCGAGGAACAGCAGGGTCTCGAGGATGGTCCGCACGCGATCGGCGCTGAGCCGCTTCGCGGCCGCCGCGAGCTTCTCGAACGGCTCCTCCTTCTCCTCGTCCGAGCCGGGGGCGTCGATGGCGGCCGACTCGACCTCCTCGAGCTCGGGGTCGCCGGCCTTCGCCTCCTCCGCGGCCTGCATCGCCTGGAGCTCGGCCTCGGACAGCCCGCCCGCGCGCGCGCCGGCCCGAGCCGGCGTCTCGGCCGGGGACGCCGGCGGCGCGTCCGGCGTTCCACCGGCTCGCTCCGCCGCAGCCTCACCCGGCTGCGCCTCCGGCCGGGCTGCGAGCTCCGCCGTCTCCGGGGCCGGCGCGCTCGGCTCCCCCTCCGCGGCGGGCGCCGCGCTCGGGGTCGTCGGGTCGTCGTGATCCACGGTCATCGATAGTCCTCTCCGCCGGGCGCGGGAACGTCGTCGCCGAGGGTGTCCTTCGCCTCGACGAGAATCTCCGCGCCGGGGCCCGCCTCGTCGAGCGGGGGCTGGAAGATCCGGACGAGCTTCAGCTTCGCCATCTCGAGGATCGCGAGGAACGTCGCGATCACGTCGGCGCGCGTGTGCCGCCGCTCGACCGGGCCGGAGAGGAGCTCCTCGAACGTGGCGCGGCGCTGCAGGCGCAGCACGTCGGCGACGCGCGCGATGGCGTCGGTGATGGTGAGGCGGTCGGTGACCACCTCGTGCGTGTGCTCGGGGCGCGCGTGCTTGAGCGCGCGATCGAGCGCCTCGATGAGCTTGAAGACGGAGACGTCGGCGAGCCCCTCGGGCCCTTCGGGCGCCTCGGAGCGCTCGACCCGCACCTTCCGGGCGAACACCGTGCGCTCGAGGATGTCGCGCTCGCCGAGCTCCTCGCCGGCGGCCTTGTACTTCTGGTACTCGAGCAGCCGGCGCACGAGCTCCGCACGCGGGTCCACCCCGACGTCCTCCGCGCCGGGCGCGTCCTCGGCGACCTCGGTCCTCGGCAGGAGCAGCTTCGACTTCATCAGCATGAGCTGCGCCGCCATGTGGAGGAACTCGCCGGCGATGTCGATGTCGAGCTCGCGCATCGCCTCGAGCGTGGCGAGGTAGCTCTCCGTGATCTGCGCGATGGGGATGTCGAAGAGATCGACCTCGTGCTCCTTCACGAGGTGCAGGATCAGGTCGAGGGGGCCCTCGAACGGCGGCTGTCCGGCGCGGAGCGGGGGGAGCGAGACCCGGAACGCGTCCGCCGCGGCGCGCGCGGAGGCCTCCTCCGTCGCCTGCTGGGCGCCGGCGGTCGCGTCGCTCTCCGGGTGGTGCCTGGCCATCGCGAAGGGACGCCCCCGTGCTCCTCAGGCGAGCTTCAGCTTCATCGCCGCGCGGACCTCGTCCATGGAGCGGGCCGCCACGGCGCGCGCCTTGGAGGTGCCGAGCTGGACGAGCGCGTCGACCTCCCCGGGCCGGGCGAGCAGCGCCTCGCGCCGCTCCCGCATCCGCTCCTGCTCGGGCAGGAGCTTCTCGAGGAGCTTCTTCTTGCAGTCGACGCAGCCGATCCCCGCGCTGCGGCAGTTCACGTCCACCCAGGAGATGGTCTCCGCGTCGCTCGTCACCTTGTGCAGGTAGAAGATCCCGCAGACGTCCGGGTTGCCCGGATCCTGGCGGCGCTTGCGCGCCGGATCCGTCACCATCCCCATGATCTTCTTCGTCGTCGACTCGGCGCTCTCGCCGAGGTCGATGGTGTTCCCGTAGCTCTTCGACATCTTCCGCCCGTCCGTGCCGAGGATCTTCGGCGCGGCGGTGAGGAGCGGCTGGGGCTCGGGGAACACCGGCCCGTAGTGGTGATTGAACCGGCGGGCGATCTCGCGCGAGAGCTCGAGGTGCGGGACCTGGTCCACGCCCACCGGCACCCGCGTCGCCTTGTACAGGATGATGTCGGCGGTCATGAGCACCGGGTAGCCCAGGAAGCCGTAGAGGGCGAGATCGCGATCGGTGATGTTCTCGCGCATCTCCTTGTACGACGGCGAGCGCTCGAGCCAGCCGAGCGGCGTGATCATGCCGAGCAGCAGGTAGAGCTCGGCGTGCTCCTTCACCTCGCTCTGCACGAAGAGCGTCGCCTTCTCCGGGTCGACGCCGGCGGCGATGAAGTCGACGAACATCTCCCGCTCGGCGGGCTTGATGATCGCGGTGTCGTGGTAGTTCGTCGTGAGCGCGTGCCAGTCCGCGCTGAAGAAGAAGCAGGTGTTCTCCTCCTGCAGCCGCACCCAGTTCGCGAGCGCGCCGTGGAGGTGGCCGAGGTGGAGGCGGCCGGTGGGCCGCATGCCGCTGACGACGATGGGGCGCTGTTCGGACATCGGACCTAGGTGGCGATCGAGAGGGTCAGCTGCTGGAGGAGCCCGAAGACGAACACGACGGGCGGGTAGATGAGCCCGCGTCCGAAGACGATGAGGCCGAGGAGGATGAACGGCGAGAACCGCGCGAACTGCTCCCAGGCCGGCCGGAAGCGGTACGGCATGAGGTTCTCGGCGACGTGGCTGCCGTCGAGGGGCGGCACGGGCAGGAGGTTGAAGATGGCGAGCCCGGCGTTCACGATCATGAGCCGCTGCAGGAGCTCGAGCGCGCCGCCGCCGGGCCGGACCGTCTCCGGGGAGAACCGGAAGACGAGGCCGAGCGTGATGGCGGCCAGGGTCCCGAGGAGCAGGTTCGAGAGCGGCCCCGCCGCGCTCACGATGATGTCCCCGGTCGACTGCCGGACGCTCTTCCGGAACCGCGCCGGGTTCACCGGCACGGGCTTCGCCCAGCCGATGGGCGCGCCGAGGAGCGGCAGGAGCAGCGTCCCGATGGGATCGATGTGCGGCACCGGGTTCAGGGTGAGTCGGCCGAGGCGTGCCGCCGTGTCGTCCCCGAGCCGCCAGGCGGACCACGCATGGAAGAACTCGTGGAACGTCAGGGAGAGCAGGAGCACGATGAGGTTCAGCACCCGCTCGAGGATGAGGGCGTTGTCCAACCTAAAGCCTCGCAGGGAAAGGGGGTTCTTTAGCAGCACGAGGGGGGCCGGTCAACGCGGACGACGGCCGCTCGCCCCCTCGGAGCCGGGGCGCGCGCGGGCGGCGCGGCCGCCTCAGGCCCGCGGGTGGAAGCGGTCGTACAGCCGCTTCACGTGGCTGCGATCCACGTGCGTGTAGATCTGCGTCGTGGAGACGTCCGCGTGGCCGAGCATCGCCTGCACCGCGCGCAGGTCCGCCCCGCCCTCGAGGAGGTGGGTCGCGAACGAGTGCCGGAGCTTGTGGGGCGAGACGCGGCGCCGGATGCCCGCGGCGCGGGCGTAGCGCCCGAGCAGCTTGGCGAAGCCCTGTCGCGTCATCCGGCCTCCCCGCGGCGTGACGAAGAGGTCCTTGGAGCGGCGCCCGCGCAGGAGCCGCTCGCGGGAGACCGCGAGGTACGCCTTCACCGCGTCCGCCGCCGGCGCGCCGACGGGCACGATCCGCTCCTTGTTCCCCTTCCCCCGCGCGACGAGCACCCGGGTCTCGAGGTTCACGTCGTTCACGCCGAGCGACACGAGCTCGGAGACGCGCAGGCCGGTCGCGTAGAGGAGCTCGAGCATGGCCCGGTCGCGCAGGCCCGCCGCGCCGCGAGGATCGGGCGCCGCGAGGAGCCGCGCGATCTCCTCGTGCGAGAGGAGCTCCGGCAGGCGCCGGCCCGGCGCCGGGGAGTCGATCTCGTCCGCGGCGTCGAGCGGGGTCAGCCGCTCCGCGAAGAGCAGCCCGTGCAGCGAGCGGATCGCCGAGAGCGCCCGCGCCTGCGAGCGCGCCGAGAGCCCGCGGCGGACCAGCTCGCCGAGGTGGGCCTGGATCTCGGCCCGGCCGACCCGCTCCCAGGCGGTGACGCCGAGCGCGTCGAGGTGCTCGACGTAGCGCCGGAGGTCGCGCAGATACGCCTCCACGCTGTTCTCGGCGAGGCCCTTCTCGACGCGGACGTGCGCGATGAACAGGTCGAGCGCGGGCTCGAGCGGGGACATGGCGCGACGATAGCGCGGGGCGACCGCGGGTCCAGTTCGCGTCCCTCGACCTCGCGCCGCCGCCGGCGCGGCGGCGCCGCGGTGGGACGAGCGGCCGACGCACCCGCCTCAGGCGAGCAGGTCCGAGACGTCGCCCTTGCCGACGCGGAGCACCCGCGGCTCGGCGCCGGAGAGCTCGATGACCGAGGACGGCTCGTTCGGCTTGTAGCCACCGTCGAGCACGAGCTCGAGGCCGTGCCCGAGCTTCTCCTTGATGTCGTGCGCGTCGATGAGCACCTCGCCGTCCGGGGTCGCGGCCGAGGTGGAGATGAGCGGGTGGCCGAGGCGCCGGACGATCTCGAGCGCGATGGGGCTGTCGGGGATCCGGATGCCGACGGTCTTCTGGCGGCGCAGGACGAGGTCGGGCACGAGCCGCGTCGCCGGGAGGATGAACGTGTACGGCCCGGGCACCTTGCGGCGCAGCACGCGGTAGGCGGCGTTGTCGACGATCGCGTAGCGCGCGATCTCGGCGAGGTCCTGGCAGATGAAGGACAGCTCGTGCGAGCGGGGGAGCTGCTTCAGCTGGTAGATCCGCTCGATGGCGCGCTTGTCGAAGAGATCGCAGCCCAGCCCGTAATAGGTGTCGGTCGGGAAGGCGAGCAGCCCGCCGGACGAGAGCACCGAGACCGCCCGCTCGACCACGCGGGGCTGGGGGTGCAGCGGATCGATCTCGACGATGGGGGCGACCGGCATGGGCGCCTCCTTTTCTAGCAGCTTTCCGCAGTCGGTGGGAGGTTCGGGACGCCCCACCTTTCCAGCGTCCCGGGCGTGGCCGCGCACTGTCAGCAAAAACGAGCACGCCCGCCCGGGATCCCCGGACGGGCGCCTCGCGGCGTCGCCGCCGCGCTCGACTCCTAGCCGACCTCAGCCGCGGGACTTCCCGCGCTCGATGAGCTCGCGGACCTTCTGCCCGCCCTTTCGGCCGATCTCCTCGTAGAACGAGTGACCGCGCTCGTCCCGGACGGCGATGCCGCCCTTCCGTCCCGCCTCCGACACCGTCATCCCGCGGCGACCCTCTTCCGGCTCGCCGCGACGCGCGCCCTTCTCTTCGTCCGCCATCGTACCCCCCTCAAGAGCACCTCATCGGTGCGTCAACGCTCGCCGCCCGTGTGACCGGCGCCGGCGTCCTCCTCCGCCCCAGCCTTCCCCTTCTCGATGAGCTCGCGGACCTTGTGGCCACCCTTCCGGCCGATCTCCTCGTAGAACGGCGTCCCCCGCTCGGCCTTGATCGTCTCGCCGCCCTTCTTCCCGATCTCCTCGTAGAAGCGGGGCCCGCGCTCGGCCTTGACGGTGTCGCCACCCTTCTTGCCGATCTCCTCGTAGAACTTGCGACCGCGCTCGGCCTTCACGGTCTCGCCGCCCTTCTTCCCGATCTCCTCGTAGAACTTGCGGCCGCGTGTCTCGCGGACGCGCACGCCGCCCTTGCGACCGGCCTCCGAGACCGTCATCGCTCCCTTGCTGCCGCCCTTCTTCTCCTCAGCCATTTGTCGCCCCCATCCAGTCAGGAACAATGTGGTCGCTGGCCACGCGCCGGCGCAGCGCCCGACCGAGCACGTGCTCGGCGATGGCCTCCGCCATGTCGAGGCCCGTGGCCTCGAGGATCCCCTGCCAGCTGGGGTTCCCGTTCACCTCGATGACGGTGGGCCCTTCGGGTCCCACCACGACGTCGACGCCCGCGTAGTCGAGCCCGATGGCCGACGCCGCAGCCTCGGCCACCGCGGCGAGCGCGGACCCGAGCGGCACCGCCTCGGCCCGTCCCCCGGTGGCCACGTTCGTTCGCCAGTCCCCGGGTGGCGCGTGCCGCTCGATCGCGGCGCGTGCGCGCCCCCCGACCACGAACACCCGGACGTCGCGTCCGGGATGAGGAACGTAGCTCTGGAGGTAGACCGCGCCCTCGCGCGCGAGCCGGTCGCGGAGCACCGCCCTCCCGGCGGCGTCCGCGCGAACCCGCTCGACCCCGTCCCCGAGCGAGCCTGCGATGGGCTTCACCACGGCCTCGCCGAGCGCCGCGAGCGCGCCCTCCGCGCCGCGCGCGGTCTGCGCGACCGCGGCGCGGGGCGTCCGCACCCCGGCGCGCGCGAGGAGCCACGACGTCCTGAACTTGTCCTGCGCGGCGAGGAGCGGGTCGATGCGGTTCACGACCACGGCGCCGCTGTCCTCGAGCGCGCGGTAGATCTCGAACTGCACGTCGGCGTCCCCGGCGCGGCCCATCCCCCGCGCGAGCACGAAGGCGTCGAAGGCCTCGGCCTCACGCCCCTCCGCAGTCACCGTCACGCCGCCGTCCCTGTCCACGATCGCCGCGAGCTCCGCTGGATCGATCACCGCCGCCTCGCCGTGGCGAGCGCAGGCGCTGACGAGCCGCTTGCTGTGCCAATCGTCCTCGGGCCAGGCGGTCACGATCCCGATTCGGATGACATCGTTCATGCGACGCTTGCTTCCCTTCCCCTACCCCGACCGCCCGCGCAACACGGTGTCCACGCCCGGCCGGCCGGACAAGAGCGCGCCATCCCGCATCTTTTCGGTGGTGCCCGACTGAGCCCCGCCGCGCTCCCCAGGGAGGACGCGAGCGACGTCTCGCCGAGATCGCACGCCCGGAGGGCGGCGCAGATGGGCTCCGCGTCGGCGCCTAGGGGAAAGGCCCGGAGCCCTGCTCGGGCCGGGCCAGCGCCGCGGTCAGAGCGGCGACCACGCGGGCGGCGCGCTCCCCCTCGAGCGGCCTCCCGTCGGGCGTGCGGACGTAGAAGGCGTCGGACGCGCGGTGCCCCTCCGTCGCGATCCGGGCGAGATCGACGGAGAGCTCGAGATCGAAGAACGTGCGGGCGAGCGTGTGCAGGAGGCCCACGCGATCGGCGGTGAACACGTCCACGACCGAGTGCGTCCGCGCGCTGTCGTTGTCGATGACGATCTTGGTGGGCACGCGTGGCAGTGGCTTCTCGGGGAGCGAGGAGGCGCGCAGGCGCCGCGCGAGCAGCGCGTCGAGCGACTCCTCTCCCGCGAGCACGCGCGCGAGATCGCCGCGCGCCCCGCGCCAGCGCGCCGGGTCGACCGCGCCCTCCTCCGGCCCGCGCAGCTCGAACACGTCGAGCGCGCGCCCGGCGAGCCACCCGAGGCCCGGGTCGTCCGCGGACGAGAACACCTCGGCGGCCTGGATGTCGATGCGGTGCGCCGCGAGGACGCCGGCGACGGTCGCCAGCAGGCCCGGCCGATCGCGCGCGGCGAGGGACAGCTCGGAGTAGCCGAGCGCCGGGTGGTGGCGGAGCGCCGTCGCGACGGGCAGGTCCCGCCCGCGGCGCAAGAGCCGCAGGTGGCGCGGGGCGAGCGCGGGGTCCACGGTGACGAAGTAGCGCGCCGGCATGGCCTGGACGAACCGGGCGTGCTCCGCGTCGGCCACCCCCGCGCGCGCGAGCAGCGCGGCGGCGACGCGCTCGCGGCCCGCGGCCTCGGCGGTGCCGGGCTCCGGGCGGCGCTCGCCCTTCTCGAGCACCTCGCGCGTCTTCCCGTAGAGCTCGCGGATGAGGCGCGCCTTCCAGTCGGTCCAGGTGCGCGGCCCGACCGTGGCGATGTCCGCGTAGGTGAGGAGGTAGAGCTTGTCGAGCCGGTCCTTGGTCCCCACCTCCTCGGCGAAGGCGTGGATGAGGTCGGGATCCGAGAGGTCTCGCCGCTGGGCGATGGCGCTCATGCGCAGGTGCTTCAGGACGAGCCACTCGATGTCGGCGGCGTCGGCGGGATCGAGCCCCATCCGCACGCACGCCTCGGCGGCGATCTCCGCCCCGCGCGCCGAGTGATCCTTCCCGGCCCCCTTGCCGATGTCGTGGAACAGCGTCCCGAGGTAGAGCGCGAGCGGCCGCTGCACCGCGCGCGCGAGGTCGCCGAGGCCGTCCTCGCTCACGTCGCCGCAGCGCAGCGCGAGCAGGCGCCGCACCGCGAACAGCGTGTGAACGTCCACCGTGTACACGTGGTAGACGTCGATCTGCCGCCGCGCCGTCACCCGCGCGAACTCGGGCAGCACGCGGGGGAGGACGCCGATCTCGTGCATCTGCGTGAGGAAGCGCCCGCGCGTCCCGGGGCGCGTGAAGCACGCGAGGAGCTCCTGGTTCAGCTCCGGGTCGCTCGCCGCCTCCGGCGCGAGCTCCTCCGCCGCCTGCCTCGCGAGGTCGCGGGCGTAGGGGTAGAGATCGAGCTGCTCGCGGTCGGCGGTCGCGAAGAGGCGCACGAGCGCGGCGGGGGACCGCCGCAGGACGTCGGTGTCCACCACCGTGAGCCGCCCGCGGAACACCTTGAACTCCCCGCCCGGCAGGAGCCGCTCCGACGCGCGCGGCGGCCGCCCGCCCAGCACGGGCACCGCGAGCTCGGCGCCGAGCGTGGCGGCGGGAGGCGGCACCATGCGCCAGCCCATCGCGGCCTGCGGCTCGAGGCAGCGATCCACGATCGCGTCGCTCGCGACGAGGACCGTCTTCGCCGCGAGGTAGTAGTGGCGCATGAACTCCTCGACGGCCGAGCCGTGCTCGGGGTCGAGGTAGCCCATCGCCCGCGCCACCTCGGGCTGGACGTCGAAGGTGAGCTGGTCCCACTTGCGGCCCGCGAGGTAGTGCATCTCGTTGCGGACCCGCCAGAGGAAGTCGCGGGCGCGCCGCATCTCGCGGATCTCGCGCTCGGGGAGGAGCGCGCGCGCGAGGAGCTCCGTGATCCCGGCGACCTTGAAGCGGACGCGGGCGAGCCAGAGCGCGGACTGGAGGTCCCGCAGCCCGCCCTCGGACTCCTTCACGTTCGGCTCGAGGAGGTAGATCGAGTCGCCGAAGCGCTCGCGCCGCGCGCGGATCTCGTCGAGCTTGTCGGCGAGGAACTTCTCCACCTTCTGGGCCGAGAGCCCGTGCAGCTCCTCGCGCTCGAGCTCCGTGTACAGGGCGCGGTCGCCCGCGAGCCAGCGCAGATCCAGGAGCGCGGTGCGCGCGGTGTGGTCCTGGGTCGCGAGCTCGTCGCAGGCGCGGAGGTCGCGCACGCCGTAGCCGACCTCGAGCCGGAGGTCCCAGAGCGCGTAGAGGAACCGCTCGCTCGCGGCCTTCACGAAGGCGTCCGGCTCCCCGGGGCCGTGCAGCACGAGGAGGTCGAGATCGCTGTGCGGCGCGAGCTCGCGGCGGCCGTATCCCCCGAGCGCGACGAGCGACACCGGCGAGGGCGCCTCCGCGTCCCGCGCCGCGGCGCAGGCGCGCTCCCACAGCGCCGTGACGATCCGGTCCATGGCCGCGCTCTGGAGGCGGACGACGGTGTGGCCGCTCCCCCCTGCGCGGTGCACCTCCTCGACGAACCGGCGCTGCGCGGCGAAGTCCGCCTTGACGTCGCCGGTGAGCGCCGGGAGCTCGGCGAGGCGGGCCTCGAGCTCGAACGGCGCCGCGGCCGGCAGGGTCGGGTGGACTTCGGGCGGGCGCATCACGCGAATATAGCCGGGCGGCGGCTCACCGCACGGCGGCGACCCGCGCCTCGCTCCGCGCGAACGCCGTCACCGCCCGCGTGATGCCCCAGGCGACCTCGTCCTGGTAGCCGGCGGACGCGAGGCGCTGCTCCTCGAGGCTGTTCGAGATGAAGGCGGTCTCCACCAGCACGGCCGGCATGCGCGCCCCGAGGAGCACGTAGAAGAGCGCGCTCTTCACCCCGAGGTCGCGCACCTCGCCGACGCGCGCCCGGACGCCCGCCGTGAGCTCGCGCTGCACGAGCCCGGCGAGCCGCTCCGAGGCACCGGCGCTCGCCTTCGCGTCGAGATCCGTGAGGATCCGCCCGACGTCCCCGGCGCCCCGGTCGGACGGGTCCATGCCGTTCTCCCGCGCCGCGAGCCGCGCCGCGTAGCGGTCGTCGGCGACGTTGAGGAAGTAGGTCTCGACGCCGCTCCGGTTGCGGCGCGGGTGCGCGTTCGCGTGGATGGACACGAACAGGTCGCCGCCGGCGGTGTTCGCGATCGCGGTGCGCTCCTCGAGCGCCAGGTACCGGTCGTCCTTGCGCGTGAGCACGACCTCGAACCCCTCGGCGCGCAGCCGGCTGGCGAGCCGCTTCGCGATCGCGAGGGTCACCTGCTTCTCGCGCACGCGGCGCGGGCCGATGGCGCCCGGGTCGTGCCCGCCGTGCCCGGCGTCCACCACGATCCGCCGGATGCGCGTGGGCAGGTCGTGCTCGGGCGCGCGCTCGACCCGCGCGAAGGACGCGGGCCGAGGCGTGGGCCGCCCCGTCGCGGCGGGAGGCGGCTCGGGCGCAGGGTGCGCCGGCTCGGCGGGCGGCGGCGCCTCGGCGACGCTCCGGCGGGCGGAGACCGTCCCCACGTCCACGATGAGGCGCGGCGGGTCGTCGAGGCCGAACAGCTGCACGCGATCGCTGCCGGGCAGGTCGAGCACGACGCGGACCGTCTCCGCGTCGTTCTGCGCGGCGCGCACGCGCTCCACCCGCTCGCCCGAGACCGGCCGCGCCAGCGCGCGCCCGGCGAGCGTGGCGGGGCGGAGATCCACCGCGAGCCGCCGCGGGAGGCCGACCGCCGGGGCGAGCTCGAGCTTCTGCCAGCCCACCCAGTGCGACAGGTAGATGGCGACGCGCGTGTAGTCGTCGGTCGACCAGGTGCGCACCTCGGTGACCCGCGCGCGCCCTTCCCCGCCCGACTCGCCGAGGGCGAGCGCCGGGGCGGAGCTCGCGCCGGTCAGGTCCGCCAACGCCGCGTCGAGCGCGGGATCGGGCTCGGAGTCCTGGGGCGCCTCCTCGGGCGCGGGCGACGGGGCGGCGCCGGGGCCGCGCGCCGGCCTCGGCGCGGGGCGATCGTCGCCCGCCTCGCGGCGGATGGCGGCCTCGAGCTCGCGCGCCTCGCGGGAGCCGAGCTTCGCGGCGCGCCCCGCGTTGAGCAGGGCCTTCTCGCGGTCCGCCTCGTCGGCCGACCAGCGGTAGAGCGCGTAGCGTGCGCGGGCCGCCTCGAGGAACGCCGGCGCCCGGTCCTTCCCCTTCGCCTCGCGGACCAGCCCGGCGATGGCGCGCTCCCAGTGGTGCCGGTAGCGGCGCTTCCCTCGGTCCTGCGTGAGCGCGCGCATGGAAGCCTTCGCGCGCTCGAGCCCGCTCTGGCTCGCGCGCGGCGCGACCCGCGCCTTGGAAGCGTTGCGCGCCTTCGCGGGGGTGCGGGCCATCGCCGGAGCGCGGGCCGCGCGCGCGGCCGGCTTCACGGAACGCGACGCCGCCGCGGGCTTGGCGCGGTGCGTCGCGGCAGAGGTCCCTTGCGGGGCCGCGAGAGCGAGGAGGAGGAGGGCAAGCGACCCGCGGCCCATGAGACGAGCAGTCTCCGCGACGCCGATATCGAGGTCCACTTTTCGGCCACCCGGCCCCGCCGTGGGGCGCTGTCCCACCGCCTCGCCGCGGCGTAGGATCGTGCCCTCCATCCCCTTTCCTTCGCGGAGGTGTCCCTTGGCCAATCCCAAGCGCGTGGGCGTCGTGCTCGCCGGCTGCGGCTTCCTCGACGGGGCCGAGATCCAGGAGGCGACCTGCACGCTGCTCTCGCTCGACCGCCGCGGCGCCGAGCTCGTGGCGGCGGCGCCCGACGTGGAGCAGATGCACGTCGTCGACCACCTGCGCCAGGCGCCGGCGGAGGGCGAGCGCCGCAACGTGCTCGCCGAGTCCGCGCGCATCGTCCGCGGGCGGATCCGCGATCTCGCGACCCTCTCCGCGAAGGATCTCGACGCGCTCGTCTTTCCCGGCGGGTTCGGCGTGGCGAAGAACCTCTGCTCGTTCGCGGTCGAGGGGCGCGCGATGCGCGTGCTGCCCGAGGTCGAGCGGCTCGTTCGCGAGATGCGGGCCGCGTCGAAGCCGATGGGCTTCATCTGCATCGCCCCCGTGATCGCGGCGCGCGTGCTCGGCGCGGACGGCGTGCAGGTCACGATCGGAAACGACCCGGACACCGCCGCGGCGATCGCGTCCTGGGGCGCGCGCCACGTCGAGCGGCGCGTGGACGAGATCGCGGTGGACGATCGGCTGAAGGTGGTGTCGACGCCTGCCTACATGCTCGGCCCGTGGATCTCCGGGGTCGCCGCCGGGATCGACAAGCTCGTCTCGGCGGTGCTGGAAATGGCCTGATTCGAGCACGTGCGGAGCAGGCCGGAGAGGGCCCTCTCGCGCAAGTGAGACGCAATCTCAATCGACCAATATGGGCGGTTACGACCCCACGCAATTGTGGCTCGGGATCGTGAATATCGAGTAGGCTCCGCCGTCCCTAAGCCGGGCGGGCTGGTCCGCCCCGATCTCAGGAGCACGACAAGTGACCAAGTTCCTCGCTGCGCTGTTCGCCGTCGTCGTTGCCACCGCCACGTTCGCCGCCGACACCGGCCCCGACTCGATCACCCTCGAGGCCAAGAACGGCAACATCACCTTCCCCCACAAGGCGCACCAGGCGAAGCTGAAGTGCGAGACCTGCCACGCGACCGCCGCGGGTGGCAAGATCGAGGGCTTCGGCAAGGAGAAGGCCCACGGCACCTGCGTCGAGTGCCACAAGAAGGAGGCGAAGGGCCCGACGAAGTGCGCGGAGTGCCACAAGAAGGCGTAACGCGCTCGCCGAGTCGTTCGCAGTGACGAGGGGCCGGGAAACCGGCCCCTTTCATTTTGTGCGGCAGGATCCGGCTCCTCGGGCTGCGGCGGCCCGTCGCGCGCCGACAAACCGCAGAGACCCGTGACCGATGGTCGCTCTACATTGCGACGCCACGCCGCGGCGGGATTCACCCGTCGTGCATGCGAACACGAGAGGTCATGCAGATGAAGATCCGGATCGTTTCGCTCCTCGCCGCCGTCCTCTTCGCGGGTGCCGCCTTCGCGGCCGACGCGCCGGCCGCGCCGGTCACGCTCCAGGCGAAGAACGGGAACGTCACCTTCAACCACAAGACGCACTCCGCCCAGAAGTGCGAGGCCTGCCACGCGACCGCCGCGGGCGGCAAGATCGAGGGCTTCGGCAAGGACAAGGCTCACGCCCTCTGCGTCGAGTGCCACAAGAAGGAGGCGAAGGGCCCGGCGAAGTGCGCGGAGTGCCACAAGAAGGCGTAGCGCGCACCTAGCTCCAGAGATCGCAGTCAGGCTTAGGGACGGAGGGGCCGCGAGAGCGGCCCCTCTCTTTTTTCGTCGGCGCGGCCGCCGCGCAGCCCGGTGCGATCGGGTCGCGTCGCGAGGCGCGCGAGGAGTGGCCAGCGAGCGTAGCGCCGCAGCTCGACGGGGCTCCGCCTCAGCGGTTCCCGAGCTTCGCGCGCCAGGCCGCGAGGAGGTTCAGCGCGTCGAGCGGGCGGAGCGTGTCCGGCTCGGCGGCGCGGAGCGCGGCGGCGATCTCGAGGAGCGCCGGGTCCACCGGCGCCGGGGGCGGCGCGAACAGGCCGAGCTGGCTCTGCGGCTCCGCGCGCCTCGCCTTCCGCCCGCGGGCGAGCGCCGCGTGACCGCCCTCGTCGACCTCGAGGGCCTCGAGGTTCTTCAGGATCTCCCGCGCGCGCGCGAGCACCGCGGCCGGCAGCCCGGCGAGCTTCGCGACCTCGATGCCGTAGCTCCGCGACGCCCCGCCCTGCACGAGCTTGCGGAGGAACACCACCTGATCGCCGACCTCGCGCACGGCGACGGTGAGGTTCCGGACGGCGGGGCGCTCGCGGGCGAGGTCCTGCAGCTCGTGGTAGTGCGTCGCGAACAGCGTGCGGCAGCCCACCTCGTCGTGCAGGTGCTCCGCGACCGCCCACGCGATGGAGACGCCGTCGAAGGTGGACGTGCCGCGGCCGATCTCGTCGAGCACCACGAGCGAGCGGCGCGTCGCGTTGTGGAGGATGGCGGCGGTCTCGGTCATCTCGACCATGAACGTCGAGCGGCCGCGGGCGAGGTCGTCGGACGCGCCCACCCGGGTGAAGATCCGGTCGACGATGCCCACCCGCGCCCGGCGCGCCGGCACGAACGAGCCCATCTGGGCGAGCAGCGTCACGAGCGCCGCCTGGCGCATGACCGTGCTCTTGCCCGCCATGTTCGGCCCGGTGATGACGTGCAGCGCGCCGAGCCGCTCGCAGTCGGGGGCGCCGCGCGAGGCGACGAGCACGTCGTTCGGGACGAACGCGGCCGGCCCCTCCGGGAGCACCGCCTCCACCACCGGGTGGCGGCCGTCGACGATCTCGAGCACCTCCGAGCCGTCCACCTCCGGCCGCGCGTAGCCGCGCTCCGCCGCGACGCGCGCGAGCCCGAGCAGCGCGTCCGCGGTGGCGGCCGCGTCGGCGGCCGTGCGGATGCGCGGCGCCGCCTCGATGACCCGCTGGCGCAGCTCCTCGAAGAGGCGCGCCTCGATCCCGAAGCGGCGCTCCTCGGCGGTGAGCACCGTCTCCTCGAAGCGCTTCAGCTCCGGGGTGACGAACCGCTCGCCGCCCACGGTGGTCTGGCGCCGCTCGTAGTCGGCGGGCACCGCGTGCAGGTTCGCCTTCGTGACCTCGAGGTAATAGCCGAAGACCTTGTTGAAGCGGACCTTGAGCGAGCCGATCCCGGTCCGCTCCTTCTCGCGCGCCTCGAGGCGGGCGATGAAACCCTTGCCGTCCTCGGCGACGGCGACGATCTCGTCGAGCTCGGGCGAGAAGCCGCGCCGGATGAGCCCGCCCTCCTTCAGCGTCGCCGGCGGCTCCTCGGCCACCGCGCGATCGAGGTGAGCGCCGAGCTCCTCGAGGCCGCGCAGCCGCTCGCCGGCGTCGCGCAGCAGCGCCGCGGCTCTCGCGCCGAGGAGCGCCGACAGCGCCGGCAGGGCCAGCAGGGCGCCGGCGAGGGCGCGCAGATCGCGGGCGTTCCCCTGCCCCAGCACGAGGCGCGACAGGAGCCGCTCCGCGTCGGCGACCGGGCGGAGCGCCGCCGCGACGTCCTCGCGCGCCACCGACGAGCCCGCGAGCTCCTCGACGGCGTCGAGGCGCGCGTGGATGGCGGCGAGCTCGGTGAGCGGGTAGCGGAGCCACTCGGCGAGGCGCCGCCCGCCGGGCGCGGTGACGCTCCGGTCGAGGAGGGCGAGCAGCGAGCCCTTCTTGCGGGCCCCGGCGAGGGTCCGCTCGAGCTCGAGGTTCGTGCGCGTCGCCTCGTCGAGGAGGAGGACGTCGTCGGTGCGCAGGCGCGACAGGCGATCGACGTGGCGCGGCGCCGCGCGCTGGGTGTCCGCGAGGTAGGCGAGCGCGGCCGCCGCCGCGGCGAGGCCGAGCGGCTCGCCGCCGACGCCGAACCCGTCGAGGCTCGCGACGCCCAGGTGGCGCCGGAGCTTCTCCTCCGCCCGCTCGTAGTCCGCCGCCGGCCGGCGCGCGGCCGGGACCGCGACCGCCCGCAGGACGCGCTCGACGCGGGCGTCGTCCGCGCCGAGCGGCAGCACGAGCTCGCGGACGCCCGCACGCCGGAGCTCGTCCACGAGCCGCGCGTCGTCGGGCACCTCGCCGCACTGGAGGTGACCGGTCGAGGCGTCGAGGAGCGCGAGCCCCGAGCGGCCCTCGCCGAGGGCGACCACGCCGAGGTAGCTCGCCTCGCGCGGATCGAGCACCTGGTCGTCGAACACCATGCCCGGGGTCACGACGCGCGTGACCTCGCGCTTCACGATCGCCGACTTCCCCGGCTCCTCGACCTGATCGCAGATGGCGACCTTGAAGCCCTTCTCGAGCAGCTTCGCGACGTAGCCGCGGGCGGCGTGGTGCGGCACGCCGCACATCGGCACCTTGTCGTCGCCCTTCGAGCGCGCGGTGAGCGTGATCTGCAGCGCCTCGGAGGCGGTGACCGCGTCCTCGAAGAAGAGCTCGAAGAAGTCGCCGAGCCTGAAGAAGAGGAGCGCGTCCGGGTACCTCGCCTTCGTCTCGAGGTACTGCCGCATCATCGGAGTGGCCTGGGCGATCTCCGGCATCGGGCCGTGGGTTCTACCACGCGGGGCCGACCCTGCGCGCGGCGCCGCGCGCGCCGCCGGACCCGCACGCCGCGTGGCGAGGCCTTGATCGCGGTGCTACAGTCCGCCCCGTCTCATGCTCGAGCGAACCCTCCAGGATCTGAACCGGCTCCGCCAGATCGCCTATGCGGTCGCGCGGCATGGCTTCGGCTCCTACCTCGAGAAGACGCGGCTCCGGGACGTGCTCGGGCGCGACGCCCCGCCGGTGGAGGGCACGCCGCCGCCGCCGCCGGACCACAAGACCGCCGCGCGGTTCCGCCAGCTCCTCGCCGAGCTCGGGCCCACCTTCACGAAGCTCGGGCAGCTCCTCTCGACCCGGCCGGACGTGCTCCCGTCCCACTGGATCGAGGAGCTCGAGTCGCTGCAGGACGACTGCCCGCCGCTGCCCATCGCCGAGGTGCTCCACCAGATCGAGCGCGGCCTCGGCCGCGGCGTGGAGGAGCTGTTCGCCTCCCTCGACGAGGTGCCGCTCGCGAGCGCCTCGATCGCGCAGGTGCACCGGGCGGTGACGCACGCGGGGGTGCCGGTCGTCGTGAAGGTGCAGCGCCCGAGGATCCGCGAGCAGATCGAGTCCGATCTCGCCCTCCTCCACTACCTCGCGCGCCTGCTCGAGGCGGTCGTGGAGGAGACCGGCATCTACACGCCGACCGGGATCATCGAGGAGTTCGACCGCACCGTCCACGAGGAGCTCGACTTCGGCAACGAGGCGGGGAACGCGCGGGCGATGCGGGACGCCGCCGAGGGGCGCGAGGTCGTCGTCATCCCCCGCGTCCACGCGGAGCTCTCCTCCTCCACCATCCTCACGCTCGACTACGTCGACGGGACCAAGATCTCCGACGTCCGCGCCGAGGACGGCCACGATCTCGAGCAGGTCGCGAAGAACGTCATCGAGACCGCGTTCCGGCAGCTCTTCGAGGACGGGCTCTTCCACGGCGACCCGCACCCGGGGAACGTCCTCGTCCTCGCCGACGACCGGATCGCGCTCATCGACTTCGGCCTCGTCGGCCGGCTCACGCGCCAGCAGCAGGAGTCGCTCGTCACGCTCATCGTGGCGGTGGCGCTGCGCGACCCGGACACCGTGGCGCGGCTCCTCAACCGCATCGGCGTCCCGGACGCGCGCACCCCCATCACCGAGTTCCGCGAGGACATCCGCGGGATCCTGGACCGCTACCTCGGCCTCAAGCTCGACGAGATCCGGACCGCGACCCTGCTCCGCGATCTGCTCGATCTCGCGATCCGCCACCGGATCCGGATCCCGAAGGAGTACGCCGTCCTCGCCAAGGCCGCGATCACGATCGAGGGGATGATCCGCCGGCTCTACCCGAAGCTCGACGTGCTGGAGGTGGGGCTGCCCTACGCGAAGGAGCTGCTCCTCTCGCGCTTCAACCCTTCCGACGCCTCCGGCGTCCTCATGAAGTCGCTCCTCAAGCTGCAGGGGCTCGCCGAGGACGTGCCGAGCCAGCTCAGCCAGATCCTGGTCGATCTCGAGGCCGGCAAGTTCCGCGTGAACGTCGCGGGCGAGGCGATGGACCGGATCGGCGGCCAGGTCCGGGCGCTCGGGGTGATGGTCTTCCTGGGGCTCCTCGCGGCCGGGCTCACCGTGGGTGGGCTCGTGGTGCTCGCGAGCCCCTCCGCCCACGTCCTGGGATGGGCCGCGCTCGCCGGCTCGGTGCTGCTCTCCGCCGCGGCCGCGGGGTACCACGTCGCGACCGTGCGGATGAAGAAGATCTCGATCCGGCAGCTGCTGCGGCGCTGACTCGGGAGCCGGCGCCGGTCAATCGCGCGCGTCGGCGCAAACGAGCGCCGCGAGGGTCCCGAGCCAGGCCAGGTCCACCAGGGCGGCGACGCCTGCCGCGGCGACGGCGAGCATGAGGTTCGGCCCGGCGAGCAGGAGCGCCGGCGCGTCCTTCACGAGGCCGGTCGCGGCGCCGCCGAACGCCTCCACCGTCGCGGGCGCGAGCGACGCGACGAAGCCGAAGACCATCGCCGCGAGCACGAACGTCCCGGGGCGGGCGAGGAACCGGCGCACCGCGGAGGCGAACGCCCGCGCCGGGCCCTCCGCGCGCAGCGCCGCTCGGGCGACCGCCGCGTCCGCCACGACCGAGAGCGCGAGCGGCACCGCGATCGCGAGGGTGAGCGCCCCGGCGACCGCCAGGGCGAGCACCGCCGACCCGTTTCCCCCCGCGGCGTGGAGCGTGATGCGCAGCGCGCCGAGGGCGAGCGTCAGCGCGAACAGCCCCGCGGAGAGGTCCAGGACGAGCCCCAGCAGCGACGCGGCGAGCACCCGCGGCGTGCCGTAGGCCACCCCTGCCGCGAAGCGCGGCGTGCCGCCCTCCCCCACCGCGGCGCCCGCGAGCGTCGGGAGCGCTCCCGCGAGCCAGACGCCGCGCAGCGCCGCCCCGCAGAGCACGCCCGCGAGCCACAGGCCGCCGACGAGCGCCAGGAACCGCGGCGAGCTCGCGGTCGCGGCCGCGCCTGCGAGCGCGGCGCCGGGATCGAGCGGCCGGTGCGAGAGAGCGAGCAGCGCGCCGCGGGCGAGGAGCGCCCAGGCGACTGCCAGGGCGGGCCAGGTGAGCACGCGCCGCGCGATCGCGACGACGAGCCCGGGCGCGAGGAGCCAGGCCTGGCGGCGCAGCGCGGAGAGGCCGAGGCCGAGGGCGGCGCCGAAGGTCGGGGGCACGCGCGGACGGTATCCGCCGCGCGCCGCGCGGGCAACCGCGTGGCCGGGTTCTTGCCTTCTGAACGTGGGGACAGTATACCGGTGTTCAGTCCAGCTCGAGGAGGACCGATGGACGCGTTGACGGACCGGCAGCTCGAGGTGCTCCGCTTCATCGCCCGGCAGATCGAGGAGTGTGGCTACCCCCCGACCATCCGCGAGATCGGCGAGGCGCTCGACATCCGCTCGACGAACGGCGTCAACGACCACCTGAAGGCGCTCGAGCGCAAGGGCTACCTCACCCGCGATCCCGTGAAGTCGCGCGCGCTGATCCCGACGCCGCAGGCCCGCGAGGTGCTCGGCGGCGAGGTCGGCGCGCGCACGTCCAACGTCGTCCCCTTCACGCGCACCCCCGCCTCGGCCCTGAAGCCCTCCGGGCGCCTCGTCGAGATCCCGATCATCGGCCGCGTCGCCGCCGGCCAGCCGATCCTCGCGCAGGAGCGCGTCGAGGACACGGTGCAGGTGGACTCGTTCCTGCTCGGCACGAACAAGAAGGTGTACGGCCTGCGCGTGCAGGGCGACTCGATGATCGGCGACGGGATCCTGCCCGGCGACTACATCTTCGTGAAGAAGCAGCTTCACGCGCAGGACGGAGAGATCGTGGTCGCCATGATCGACGAGGAGGCGACCGTGAAGCGCGTCTACTTCGAGGGCGACCGCGTGCGGTTCCAGCCCTCGAACCCGCGCATGGCGCCCATCTACGTGCGCGCGTCCGACTTCCGCACGACGATGATCCTCGGCGTCGTCGTGGGCGTCTACCGCAAGCTCGGCTGATCGCAGGCCGGGCGCCCGCCTGATCCGAGGGCGTCGCCGCCACCGTGGCGGCGGCCGCGGGGCCGTCCGTTTGCGGCCCACGTGGTGCTGTGCGGGTCGGCTTACCTCCCCCCACCTCTGCGCCTATCTTGCCGCTGAGTCCGGACCGGAATTCCCGGCCGGCGAGTGGATCCGTAGGGAGGGAGGCGAGGATGGCGAAGGTGAACCCCCGGCTCGACGCGGCGCGGACGGCGTACCGGGAGGCCCTCGAGGCCGCCCGTGCCACCCCGTCTGCGGAGACGTGGGCCCGGCTGCTCGCAGCCGGGAAGGAGCTGTCGGCGGCGTCGGAGCCACCGCCGCGGAGCCGGCGAGGCCGGAAGCCCGCGGCTCGCGTCGAGGAGCCGTCCGGGCCGGCCCCGGACCTGCCGAACCTGGAAGGCGTCGAGTAGCGGCCCCGCCGAGCAGGGATGGGGCGGGGACGCAGTCCCCGATCATGTTCGGTGCCGAGAGGGGCGCCGGGTGCGGTGGGCCGAGGGGCTCGCGGCGCCCGGCGCCTCGTCTCGTCAGGAGCGCGTCTTCGCCTGGCGGACGTAGCGGTCGAGGTCCTCGCGGTCGATGAGCGAGAGCACCTCGATCGCGTTCTGTCTCTCGCCCCGCCGGTAGAGGAGCCGCACGTCGGTCGCGACGCGCACCCGGTAGTAGCCCGGGAGCCCCTCGAGCGGGAGCGCGCGGAGGCTCGGGTGGCGGTGATCCTGCGCGAGCAGGTTCGCCTGCTTGAAGGCCGCGCGCTGGATGCGCCGATCCCAGCCTTGCAGGGAGTCGTAGAACTCGCGCGTGTAGACCGGCATGAGCCACGAGGCGGGCGCGTCCTCGGGCTCGTCGGCGCCCTCGGGCTGCGCGGACGCGGCGCCCGACGCCGGCCGCTCCGCCTCCGCGCGCGCCCGCGCCTCGCGGAGCGCGGCCTCGAGCTCGCGCTCCCGCTCCTCCTGGCGCGCGAGCTTCGCCTCGAGCGCTCCCGCGCGCGCCTCG